>CAZJOB010000076.1:0-12081 GCA_964547435.1 uncultured Desulfatiglans sp.
CACAGATGAATTTGCGGTTTCCTCCATCTTCTTTATTGAGGTCAAGGACTGCGTGGGCTGTAGTGCAGGAGCCGGAGAAGAAATCAAGGATGATACCATCATTACAAATAATTTTCGTTAGGTGTTTTATTAATGTTGTTGGTTTTGGATAGTCAAAAACACTAAAATTGAACAATGCTTTTATTTCTTTAGAGCCATGGGCAGTTGTTTTCACTAAATCCGAATTTAGAATTGAATCTTGTGCCGTTTCCGTATAACTTCCTTCAGGTATAATTTTGTATGCTTCTATTCTTCCATCAGCCTGTTTTTCAAACACAACTAGATTCTGTGCTTGAAGCTCTTCGAATTTTCCTTTTCCAAGTCTCCATCTTCCCTCGGTTCCATCCTGTTTTATTGGGTAAACTCCCCCAAACTCTTCAGAATAAATAGGATAATACATAGTCGGACGGTCTTCTTTTCTATCTCCTTGTCCCCACTGTCTTAAGCGCTCCTTTGCTTTTTTCCCTTTTATTCTTATATCACCAAAGAGTGTTATTGCTTCTATATTCTTTGAGTAACAAATTATATTTTCATGTATCGTAGCTGTTTGTTTTGATGTTGAACCTTTCCCTAACCTTGATCGCCATATAAAATTCTCAACAAAATTCTCCTCTCCAAACACCTCATTCATCAGGAGTCTTAAATTATGCATCTCATTATCATCAATGCTTACAAAGATCACCCCGTCGTCGCGCAGGAGATTTCTTGCCAGGAACAGGCGGGGGTACATCATGGAAAGCCAGTTGCTGTGATAATGCCCGCTGTCTCTGCTGTTTTTTCTGAACAGACCTTCGCGGGTCATGAATCCTGTCTCGTCCCTGTCGCCGATCCTGCTGAGATATTCTTCTTTTGATTCTGAGAATTTATCAGGATATATAAAATTGTCATTGCCGGTATTGTAAGGGGGATCAATATAGATCATCTTTATCTTACCGAAATATGATTTCTGCAATACCTTCAAGACTTCGAGGTTTTCACCTTCAATAAAGATGTTTCCGGTCTTGTCAAAATCCATGGATTCTTCCCTGCATGGGGCAAGGGTAGCGGTGGAAGGGGATTGCAGGGCGCGAAATGCGTCGGACTTTCCGGCCCAGTTCAGTACATAGCGCTCATTTTTAAACTCTATATCATCGCTCAATGCGGCCTTCAGCTTTTCCCAGTCTATCTTGTTTTCGGTAAACACCTCCGGGATGATTTCTTTAAGCCTTTTAAGTTTTTCTTCTGTTATGTTCAGTGATTTTCCATCCATTGACTTTTCCTGTTGTCAGCACATGAGGGGGGACACACCTCTTGTTTACTAAAGTAAATTATCAGAAAAAATGAAATATGAACGGCATAACAAGGCCGAACTATTTGATTTTAAAAGGATTGTTATTTGAGAAACTTAGAGGCAATAATGAAATAAAATTCAATTAATGTCAATGCTTTTTGGCCTTTCAAATTTTTATTGACCTCTTTACATATTTATGGATAATGGGCAATGAATAAATTTATTCACTATCCATTGTCTAAATTAATCAGGAGGTTGAATATGGATCCCAGGTTTTTGCCCCACAATCTGCATCTGGAAAAGATTGAAACCTTTTTTAATCTGGATCCTCATCTAAAGCTTCTCAGCAGGCAGCCCCTTGTCTACCAATCCCGAATAATTGATGAGATCCCTCTTGACACCCCTGGGATATTTACTTTAAGCGGTGGAAGGCAAATCGGTAAAACAACATTACTGAAACAATGGATGGCAAAAATCCTCAAAAGTCATTTCCCTCCGGAATGTGTTGTTTTTTTTACCGGTGAATTGATTGACGACCATCATTCGCTTGTAAGAATATTAACCGAACAGATAAAGGAGATGGACAAAGGCCGTAATAATTTCATACTTCTTGATGAAGTCACTTATATTAATAATTGGGACAAAGGGATCAAATATCTTGCGGATACAGGCGCTCTGGAAAAAACCACGTTAATGATTACCGGATCTGATCTGAATATCATTAAAGAAGCGCGGATGCGTTTTCCCGGCAGGAGAGGTATATCAAACAAGGTCGATTTCCATTTGAATCCTCTGAGTTTTTTTGATCTCATCATGTTAAAAAAAGTGATAACGAAAAATGATCTGGAAATGCTCCTTGACCCCGAAAAAATCCCATCTGATGATCTAGTGGGTATTCTCTTTAGAGAATTTGAGAATTATTTAAAACATGGCGGTTTCTTGACCGCCATCAATGATATGGCCAGGGATGGAAAAATCTTACCGTCCACATTCCTGACATATAGCGATTGGATAAGGGGTGATATTCTCAAACGACACAAACAGGAACATTACCTCATGGAGATACTGGGCGCCATTATTAAACATTACGGAAGCCAGATTACATGGAATTCTCTTTTGGGAGACCTGTCTATTGATCACCCCCAGACCATCGCTGATTATATGATGCTTCTTGCGTCAATGGATGCTGTCTTTATTCAGTCAGCTATTCTGGAGGATAAACTAACGGCTTCACCAAAAAAGGCAAAAAAGGTCATGTTCTCAGATCCATTTATATTTCACACGATAAATGCCTGGCTTAACCCATCTGATGATCCTTTTATTGAACAGGTAATCCCTTTGACACAAGACACGGAATGGGGGTCTAAATTGACTGAAGCATGTGCGGCAACCCATTACAGCAGGCATTTCCCAACATTTTATATAAAATCAAAGGGTGAAGTGGACATTGCTTATGTTGCACATAAACGTTTCTGGCCCGTTGAAATCAAATGGACCAGTCAACTTCGTCCAAACCAGCTAAAACAGATCGCAAAGTATAAAAATGGCGTGATACTTACAAAATCAAAGATGGTTAAAGAAATCCAGGGGATACCTTCAATTCCGCTGCCATTGGCGCTCCTGAGGCTGGATGCGTGACAATAACAAAATATTAAAAAGGAGACGTCAACATGCCTTCAAATGCACCGCCTGCAGGTCCGGCGCCTTCAAAGTACGAGCCCGATGAAATAAGGCCCTATAAAAGGGTGGACAACATTGATCTGAATGCCCATATCTTTCTACCTGAAAACCAGGCCGGAGGCAGGAGACATTCGGCCCTTGCGTTTTTTCATCCGGGAGGATGGACAATGGGAGAGCCCGCGTGGGGCTATGATATATGCCGCCATTATGCCACATTGGGAATGGTCGCTGTTTCATTTCAATACAGACTTGCTTCCATTGGCGGTTATTCCCCTGTTGATGCCATTTCCGATGCGAGATCCGCTATAAGGTGGATCAGAAGGCATAAAGATGAATTTAATATAGATTCGGACAGGGTGGTTGCCGGAGGGATCTCCGCGGGCGCCCATCTTGCGGCATGCACTGCAATTATTCAGGGATACGACGATCCCGGCGATGACCCTGTCATCAGTCCTGTTCCGAACGCGCTGGCATTGCAGTCCGCATGTCTGAATACTGTTATTGTTGATGAATTCATGCATCTCCTTCAGGGGAGAGACATACCTGATAAATGCTCACCTGCCCATCACATAAGACCAGGCCTTCCGCCCATGTGTCTGATTCACGGCACTGCCGACGATCTCGTGCCATTTATATCCGTTGAAGAATTTACAGAAAAGATGCTTGAGGCCGGCAACAGATGCGAACTGCACCCCTTTGAAGGCACAGACCATTTTTTCAGCAATGTTTCAGATGGGGCAGGGGTATTTAACATTATGGATGAGTTTCTGGCATCGCTTGATTGTCTTTCCGGCAATATTCAGTAACAGGTGCAGAATGAAGAAAGATGGGTCAATCCGAATATCTCAAAGGATTAAGGACCTGTTTTAATTGAGAAATTTGCCAGACAAGTATCTACAGCCGCGCCCGATGCCTGTCACCCTGAGCGAAGCGAAGGGTCTCTATTTTATGACCAGTCCCATGCCAGATCACGCCATTCAGAATAACAGATTCATGAGAGATTCTTCGCTTCGCTCAGAATGACAAGGTAGATAACTCAATCATTGTGAATGCTGGAATCCCATGAAGCTCCCCACCGCAAGCGGTGAGGTATCAAGTGGAATTGCGCCATCTTGTCCCGCCATAGCCAGCGGCGAAGGCGGAAGCCTACCCGCCTTCGCTCTAAAGAGCTTCGGCGCGGTTCACCTTGCCATCTTGTCGAGCCGTAACATTTGGTGAAGGCTGATCATCCCTGCGGTCCCGCAAAAATCGGCGGGATCTTCGCTTCGCTACGACAAGCCGCAGGGTATTCTGGCGAAGGCGAATAAAAATCTTGTTCGGATTTGCTTGAAAATCCCGATGCTGTTTTCGGGGCCTGCCGGGTTGTAGCCTTGGCGTAGTCTGGATTACCCCGGCTTCAGTCATGCCGGGGCAGGCTCCATTCGCCGGAATGACGAAAAAAAGTATTTTTCGACTTCCAAGGAAGTCAAAAGCAACTTTGTGACTCATAGCATGTTAGTCTCGGTATAAGAAAGCTTTTTACGAGTTCATCAATCCTTCCCTGTTTCCCTTTGCAAATGAGGAGACAACCCCTCCCTTTGCAAAGTGAAGGTCGGGAGGGATTTTGCCTTTGCATCAATCAAGCTTCTATTCTGTATTATTTCAGCAGGCACCTTTGTTAAATCCCCCTGCCCCCTTTTCCAAAGGGGGAAAGAGGGGCACTTTTCCAAAGGGGGAAAAGATAGTCCCTTCCAACGAACTCGTTGACTTCCTTTCTCCTAGATTGTCGAGAAGCGGCATAAAGAAAGCTTTTTACGAGTTCATCAATATTCAGAGCTTTTTATATCAGGCTAATATTTACCCAAAAATAATTTTGAAGTCCCGTAAAAAATACCCACAAATGCCCCTGTCAGTATTCCTATGATTATCTCCGGCACCCTGTGTCCCACCAGATCTTTCAGTATGGGATCACCCTGAATGTCTTCTTTCAGCAAGGGGTATCTGTTTTGAAATGTGCTATATATGGCATGCATTCGCAAACGGTCATAAATTACTATGCATGAGAATATCAGAGACAGGCCGAATACCATGCTTTGAGCCCCTGAATGGATTAATATTGATATTGTTGTCGCGGTGACTACAGCACTGTGGGCGCTCGGCATCCCTCCGGCCCAGACTATTCGCCAGGGTATGCGGGATATATCCTTGCTCCCATATTCGGCAAGTCCCCATGAGACCTTTACAAACTGCGCCGCAACCCAGGCTGTTGCGGCGGTTATTAACAGATTCTCCATGTCCGCCCCCTTTCAATAACCATACTCCGGGTTTTCAGGATCAAAATCCTTTTCCTCAAAGCCGGTATTTATTCGTAAATCGCGGAAATAATATTCCTCAAACAGTGAGTCCTTCCAGTCAAAGGCCGTTATCTTTACTGGCAGATTGAGCTCCCTGTCAAAATAGAGAATGATCCTGTGTGCGTAAAAATCACGGTTTTCAGGAAACTCGCAAAAAACCATCCATACCCTGCGGTTGTTGATAAATTCTTCTCCGAGAAGCTGAATCCTTCCCGATCCTGTTTTTTTAAAACGGTTATAATCCCTTTCAATAATTTTCATTATCTTTTCCAGACCGCTTTCAGTCAGGGGATGGTGATTTCTCTTCATGGCCACGGGGCCTTCAGGATCAAGATGCAGGGTGATGAACTTAAAAAATCCCCCTGAATGCGCCACGAGTTTGTCATTATTTTTACCTGCGACATAAATAACCTCCTGGCCTTTGAATTCTCCCTCCTGCCAGCGGAAATAGTAATGACCGGGCTTTTTATATTTTACCAGTATATCCGGGTCATAATAGATTCTGCCTCCCTTGTTCACTTTTTTTTCAAGCCTGCATGTAAAATCGGATACATTTTTATATTCTCTTATTGAATTCGATATTATCCGGTCGATATCAGCATCCTGACAGACTGCGTTTTGTGCATTCAGGAAATATAAAATAAGGATCTGAACTTTCATCAGAAATATTGTCTTTGCTGCTTTTGAGCGCATTCTGTCCCTCCTTTTCTTTCAGGTGAACCATGTCTCCGAATTGAATGTATTCCTGTTTTCTGCACGCGGAAACCAGGGTTCCATTGTGGTACGTCTTATTGGGGCATCCATCGCAGAGGTCCTGCCTTCCATCAGGAAGTATATCCTGCGGCTGAAGAATAAGAAGGCTCTGGATCGATACCTTTCTGAATATCCGGAACGGATTTTTAAGAATATCCCTGATGTATGAAAAAAGCGAACCGCGGACCTGCTTGTCCATTATTCCGGCAAAAAATATCAGCCTTCCCATTCCATACATATAAGGCCTTAAAAAGGAAAGAAACCGCCCGGTTAAAAAGTGATAGCCATTCTGCAAGAGTTCCATTGTCCTGGGTCCCAGGTTCCCATAGATCCGGTTTTCGGTGGCAATAATGTTTCCGAACAGCCATTTGGGCGCGTCCGGGACCTCGGTTCCTCCCAAAAAGGCATTGACTGTGAATCCCGGAATAACCTTTCTTACCTGATCAAAGATATCACTGGACATCAGATTTATTCCGGTGGGGTTCCTGTATCTTTTTTTGGAAAAGGCAATGTCCTTAAATTGTACCTTTTTACCCTGAGCATACATTTCCCAGTTGTCATCCTCCCTGAGAACACGCACAGGAATCAGGGTGTTTGTACAGACCTTATGGACATTTTTTACTGTCCATTCCACTATTGCAGGCACTTCATGAAGGGTCTCGGGCAGAATCGTTGTGTTGAAGCCGCATATCATGCCGCCTTCCGCGTGAATCATGTCAGCGTATCTCTGCCTCAGACTATTCAGCTCTTTTTCGGACTTTCCAATCCATCCGGGACGCGACTGCCCCTTGTCTATATGAATAATAAACCCGAACAGGCCGGCTTTTTTCAATTCCTTTATCTTCTCTCCTGTAAGATTAAAACCGTTTGTCATTAGAACAGGTTTTACCCTGTATGACTTAACCATCTTCACGATCTGTTCAAGCTGCGGATGTAAAAGGGGTTCACCTCCGGTAATAAAGACCGTGTCGGTTTTTCTCAGCCGAAGCATCTCTTTCAGGTCCTTTTCGACCTGAAGGAACTGCCTGTCGCTTGCAGGGTCATTTATCTGATAACAGTAGTCACAGTTCAGGTCACAGCGTCGTGTGATCTCCAGCCATGAAAAGGCGTTATCAGAGTTTGTCCATGGCATTCTTAAAAGGCGGGACGTATCGATCTCGGAATTTTCAGGTGGTTTAATCCTTGCAATATTGTTTACATGGTTTTTTACATTTTCGGACATCACTAGCTCCTTCCTATTTTTTCTGTTCCCGGTTCATCAAATTTGCTGCATTCGTAAAAAGCTGTTTTATGCCGCTTAGCGACAATCTATAAGAAACAAAGTCTTTCTAACCTCGGTGAAACGTCACAGTGTGAAAATTTATGTTTAACCGTAGGGGCCGACCTATGTGTCGGCCCGCCAATGGTTGCTTATGGGTACATACCGGGCAGACACTTGGGTCTGCCCCTACAGGTCCTTTTTGTTCTTCCACATACCTTACACCTCATACCGTTGCAAGATCACTATGAGTCGCAAAGTTGCTTTAGCCTTCCTTGGAAATCAGATCCTGGCTTTCTCTGTCATTCCCGCGAAAGCGGGAATGACGTTTCGGGGACTTTTTACGAGTCAATCAAACTCTATAATACTGCCCATCTTCGGCAAGTTTGCAGCTTTTGATGTTTCCATCTTCATATAGGTTCACATTTACCAGCAGGGTGGCGTCACACGAAATTCCATCCACTGTTATATCTTCAGGCGGATAAAAACTCCTTAAGGCCCCGCTGTCATAAAATGCGGTGCTGGTTCCCTTGTAACCGCCGCTTCCACTGCATGTATATCCCTGAACTTCATAATCATAAGGAAAAGAGCATATATGTCCGGGTTGACCATCATAATAAAAATGGAGCCAGGTATGTGCCGGAAGGGTGGTTCCTTTGAACATAAAATCCCTGCTCAACTGAAAGGAGAGAAGTTGCCAGTCCTTCCTGAAATGTATCCAGCCCTTTTCGCAGGGGAACCCCTGAATGTCATGGATCTCATTCATATAGCCGATGATTGTACCGGCCTTTGACTGGGAGATTTTTTTAAAATGAATGCCCCTTTTTTCAACATCATATTCCCAACTCGCGCAGCCGATAAGACATAGGCTTAATGTTATTGAAACGATCAGTGCTGTAAGTGTAATTTTTCTCATTTTTTATTTCTTCTCCCTGCTTTTGCTGTTCTTCTTTCTGAATCCATGTCGAGAGTCTTTCAATTTGGCCGGGATTCCTGCTTTGCATCCTTTTTGCCCGTTTTTTTGACAGGGCGGGCCGAAAGCCTTATTGCATCAAATTTATTCTGATCAATTTCGAACTCATCTTTATGTTCAATATCTTCGCAAACATAGACATAAAAGACACCATGAGGCAACCTTCGATATCCGACCCCTTTAATTTTTATCTTTGTTCCATTTTTTAAAGTCCTTATCACATGCTGTTTTGGTCCCAGATACCTCTCATCTTCCAGTTCCCATACCGCCTTTGACATGTAATAACTGACAAGTATAAAGTCACGGGTCATAACTCCGAATCTCCCGACATCCCGGTTCATCTCTTCATTGCTTTTAGTGGGGATGCGAATGAAACAACCAGTTAAGTTCAAACAGAAAAATAGCCCTGCAACTCCAAGAAAAATCCGGGCATTTGATATTTTCTTTGAAACGACTACTGCCATAATCTCCTATCCTGACCACTGCTTATAGGATATGGCATAAACCGTGCCAGAGGCACTTGTTTGAAATACATTTGAAATATCAAGCTCTTAAGGCTTGGCTGGCATCGCATTCTTATGTAGTCACAAAAATAAGATTGACACTATTTGAATATGGCGTATACATATTTTGCATGACTAGAAAGATATCACTATCACCCGGCAACAGGGACTTCTTTAAACTGGTATCCCTTGCCGCCTTTTCAAATCCATTCAGTGATGAAAGGGTTGATCTGGACATCAGGATCGCTGAATGCCCTTCAAATATATCCATTGATGAGCGGCTCGAATGTGTCACCCGGAAGGTAAAGGAACGTGTTGGAAAGCTGGAACAAGAGGGGAAGGCAGACATAAGTTTATACAATGATGATGAACGCCTTATATTGCAAAGCGCCTTCATGTTTGAGATATTCTTTCTCTTCACCAGACAGTTCGATAGATTAATCGCAAGCCAGCTTAAAGAGCAGGAAGTATCCTGCCCGGCGCCCTTTGGCAGGGATGCTATCGGCATATTCCTGAAGCGCGGTTTCAATACGTATGAGGCGTGCAGGTATTTTGCAATACTCTATCAGTTGAAACGCGCCTACTATTTTATTGACAAGGGTCTTATTGGTCAGAGCCCTTCTATGAAAAAACTGCGCCTTCATCTCTGGAACGATGTCTTTACCAATGATATCCGGATTTATGAGCGGTTTCTTTTAAACCGAATGGAAGACTTCTCAACCCTGCTTCTTGGAGAAACAGGCACGGGCAAGGGCACGGCAGCAGCGGCCATAGGCCGTTCAGGTTATATACCCTATGACCACGATAAGGACCTGTTTCGCGAAGGTTTTATGAGCAGTTTTATCTCCATAAATCTCTCCCTGTATCCTGAATCCCTGATAGAGTCCGAACTGTTCGGACATAAAAAAGGGGCCTTTACCGGGGCAATCAATCAGCATAAAGGCATCTTCTCCAGGTGCAGCCCGTTCGGTTCCATACTGCTTGACGAGATCGGGGATGTGTCTCCCACCATTCAGCTAAAGCTGCTCCAGCTTCTTCAGGAGCGCACATTCTCTCCTGTGGGAGGCCATGAAAAGCTTCGTTTTAACGGCAGGGTAATAGCGGCCACAAACAGGCCGCTTGATGAGTTAAGGGAAAAAGGGCTTTTCAGGGATGATTTTTACTACAGGCTCTGCTCCGACTGTATTGTAATGCCCTCTCTTTTTGAACGTATTCAGGAAAATCCCGGTGAACTGGATCTTATGCTCAGTAACATAATATTCCGGCTGATCGGCGAGGAATCCAATGAACTCGTTTCACTGGTCAGTGAAACCATCAGATCGAACCTGGGAGACAGATACCCCTGGCCGGGAAATGTAAGGGAGCTTGAGCAGGCGGTGCGGCGAGTGCTTCTTACAAAGGATTATAAAGGGGACAGGGTTCTGCCGGATCAGGGGATAAGGGAAAGGCTTATCACGGGGATCAATTCATGTGATCTTGACGCCCAGGAACTCTTAAGCGGCTACTGCGCCCTGCTCTACGACAGATATGGCACCTATGAGGAGGTGTCGCGCAGGATGAACCTGGATCGCAGGACCGTGAAGAGGTATATTGAACTGGCAAAAAAAGACAGCCCATCTTCTTCCTGACACATTGGGGCCGGTGAAGTATTTACAGCAGTAGATGGAATAAACAATGAAAGATGTCAACCTTGATATTCGGCAGAACAGCCATTCTTTCGGTCAGGATATAAAAAGACCGGGAGAACCAAGGACCCTTATAGTCATCATTATTACAGGCATTATGATGGTTGTTGAGATCCTTGCCGGCGTGCTTTTTGGATCAATGGCCCTGCTGGCTGACGGCCTTCACATGGCATCTCATGCTGTCGCGCTGTCCATTAATTTTTTCGCGTATGTTTACGCGCGGCGTCACGCGCACAATCGGGAATACAGTTTTGGCACCGGCAAGGTAAATGCCCTGGGAGGTTTTACCGGGGCAGCGCTTTTAGCCATTTTTGCCCTTTATATGGCATGGGAAAGTTTACACCGGCTTATTGAACCGGTAGAGATAGTATTTAACCAGGCGATACTGGTTGCAATACTGGGCTTAATTGTCAATGGGGTCAGCGTCCTAATTCTTGATATAGGCCGTTCCGAAAATTCAGACGATCATCGCAATGACCATAATCTCAAATCCGCGCACCTTCATGTACTGGCAGATGCTTTAACATCATTACTGGCTATTGTTGCGTTGCTGGGAGCGAAATATCTGCAACTTATCTGGATGGACCCTTTAATGGGAATTGTCGGATCTGCATTGGTAGCGCGGTGGTCTATTGGATTGCTGCGCTCAACCGGCTATATATTGCTGGACCGGCAGGGACCGGAAAATATAAGACAAAAAATAAAGGAAAGCATTGAAGAAGATATGGACAGCAAAGTCACTGACATGCACTTGTGGGCAATAGGCCCTGGCATCTATGCCTTGATATTATCCATTGCCGCCCATGACCCCGCTACACCTGAAGAGTACAAGCGCCGAATTCCCAAGAGCTTTGGCCTGAAGCATATCTCGATTGAGATTCACAAATATGATCAAAAAATTTAAGGAGGAAACATCATGAAAACTCGCGGTAAAGCATCAGGTGTTATAAGACTTCACTTATCAGTTGCTTTTATTTTTTTCGCGATTTTGCTGATAAATAAGCCCATGGCCTATTCTTCTCCTCCGAATGCCGAAACATGCGCTTTTCTTGAGAAGTTGCACGGTCACACCTGCCCCGGGTCTCTCATGGGCTTAAGGCTTGGGCTGGCCGCGAAAGAGGCATTAAATGCCCAGGGAAGGGTAGAGGCAAAAACTTTTATGCTTGCCTGTTCTGTAGACGGGATTCAGGTTGGAGCAGAAACTACTTACGGGAATAAAGCCCTGACTGTAGAAGACCGGAATGAGATGTATCTGATTTTAACTGATACCAAAACCGGTAAAAAGGTAGAGGTCAGGTTGACCAAAGAGGCTATGGAAAAAGGCAAAGGATTCAAGGAATTATCAGCCAGGTCCCGGTCTCTGGAAGCAGGATCTCCGGAGCAGCTTGCAGTACAAAAAGAGGTCGATGATATCCTCAACTGGTACCGAACAGCTCCTGATGAAAAGGTGGTCACAATAAAATTTATAAAATAAAATGCCACGAGACTTTTTGACATTCAACAAATATTGATCGTCTCGTAAAAAGTCGATTTTCTTGTCTGTCATTCCGCGACTTGCCTGCCGGGTCGTAGCCTTGGCGTAGCCTG
>CAZJOB010000077.1:0-10094 GCA_964547435.1 uncultured Desulfatiglans sp.
CAATTTCAGGCAGCGGATACCTGGACATATCTATGGTATTATCCAGAAAACGAACACTCCACCAGATAATATCCTTTAAACCCTCATAGTCAATTACAGGCTCTTCCGCGTTTTCAATTACATATTTGGCCAGATTGATTGATCCCAGATTGCAGGCCTCCATGGGAAGCAGCGGCTGCTCTCCGCAGGGATTTGTACATTCAATCTCTCCCAGTTCGGGAGTGGGATTATTCGAGTTCATACGATCAAGGAATATGATCCCCGGATCTCCGTTTTCCCACGCCTGTCTGATCAGCGCGTTATAAACCTCAGAGGCTTCAGCCTCACCGGCCTTTATTTTATCTTTAGGATCAACTAGGTCATATTTGCTGCCTTTTCGAACTGAATCCATAAAGGCGTCTGTTACCGCGACGGAAATATTAAAATTAGTTAATTCTTTATTTCCCTTCTTACATTCTATAAACTCCATGATATCAGGGTGATCCACTCTCAGAACACCCATATTGGCGCCTCTCCTTGTTCCTCCCTGCTTTACCTGTTCCGTTGCGGTGTTGAATATCTTCATAAAACTGACAGGCCCGGAGGCAACTCCGCCCGTTGTACCTACCCTGCTCCTTGCCGGCCTGAGCCGGGAGAATGAAAAGCCCGTACCTCCCCCGGATTTATGTATAAGAGCGGCGTTTTTAAGGGCGTCAAAGATGCCTTCCATGCTGTCTTCGACCGGAAGCACAAAACAGGCCGCGAGCTGGCTCAGATGCCTGCCCGCGTTCATGAGAGTAGGAGAATTGGGCAGAAACCTGAATTCTGTCATCATTCTGTAAAAGGTCTCTTCAACCTTATCTATTGATGTTTCATTATTGTACTTTTTTTCTGCGAGCGCTATATGATGAGCCACGCGCTTGAACATCTGCTCAGGGATTTCGGTAACATTGCCTTCACTGTCCCTTTTAAGGTACCTCTTTTTAAGGACTGTCAGGGCATTTTGCGATAATGCGGGTTGCTCCTTGAGAAATATTGAACTGTCTATTTTAACGGGAACGGTTTTTGCAAGTCCATACTCCATCAACTTGGCTTCAACTATCTCCTCCAGTAAAGGGATGGTGATTGTGCGCAATTCCATCTTCAGGATCTCTTCTCTCAAAGATCTGCTTATGTCCATGGCCTGGTCGCTGTTAATGAGATTCTCCTTGATCAGGAGATCCGAAAAAAGGCCGTCGTCCCACCTGTACGATGAAAGATCAAATGTGCCATCTTTAGTAACGAGTATTTTACTCTGTTGACTCATGCCACCCTCCTTAATATCAATTAGCTGAGAGCTAGTTGAAAAATAATCGGACAGTTACTTTTTTACCAGGCACATAACGCCAGAAAAACATTTTACTGCTATTTTATTAAATAATAATATATCAACCACATAGATTTATAAGATAAAACCGGACCTGCAACACTATATAGAAACCTTGACATTTTAAAGTACAATATATTGTATGTCAATAACAAATATCAAATTTTCAATACCTTTATAAAGAGAGATGCAGAGCCAAAAGCGAAAAAACAGCAGGCCGAAGACAAACAGCGATCAATCTCTTAGCTTTGCCCTTGACGAACTCCATGGTCTGAGTTATGACCTTCATGAAAATTATATCAGGGGCATACAAAATGTGACACTTGATGATATAAAACATGCTGCGGAGAAATACTTTATTCCCGGCGGTCATGTAATTGTTACTGCCGGCCCAAAGCCATGAATATCATTACATCACATAACGTAATTTTATAAATATGAATAATAACATCAGCCGGGAAAAAGTAAAAGAAGCAGAGGACCAGGATAAATTTATGCTGAATGATATCACTGAAATGCTTCGGACCAAATCTGAAGCCAGTGACAACCTGATCCCTGTCCTTCAGGCCATACAGAAAAAGCATTCCTATCTCTCAAAAGAGGCCATAAAGCTGGTCGCGGAACATTTTGAAATGTCTTCGAGTGAGGTGTACGGGGTAGCGACATTTTATAACCAGTTCCGTTTTATTCCCCCGGGCAGACACCAGATCAAGGTGTGTCTGGGCACGGCATGCCATGTAAGGGGCGGAGATATTATCCTGGAAAATTTTGAAAGAAGGCTTGAAATAAAATGCGGAGAAACCACCCCTGACAGGGAATTCAGCATTGAACGCGTGGCATGTGTAGGCTGCTGCGCCCAGGCGCCGGTGGCGATAATGGACCAGCAAATCCAGGGGAAGATGGCGCCCAGCAAGGTGGAAGGACTCCTGATGGGCATTCGGATTGAAAAGGAAAAAGAAGACCGGAAAAGGCAAAATAAATGAACCCTGAAGTCCTGAATAAAATCAATCATCGCTTCGATGAGATAAGAGAAGATGCAGTAAAAAGGGCCGACGAATCGAACAGCAGTAATATGCCCGTTATAAGCATCGGTATGGCAACCTGCGGAATAGCCGCAGGTGCTATCGAAACAAAAAAGGCCATTATAGAGATCCTTGAGAAAGAGTCGATAAAGGCCCGTATCAAGAGGGTCGGATGCATGGGACACTGTTATGCAGAACCTGTCATCATTATAGACCACCCTGAATCCGGGTTTCCACCTCTGCTGTACCATGGAGTAACCCCCGGAAAGGCTAGAATGATCGTCAAATCATTTCTTCTGGAAGGAGATCCCCTTTTCGAGCATGTCCTGGGCGCAACAGAGGAAAATGACCTTATCCCTCAGCTTTGGGATTTCCCCAGATTTAACATGGAAGCGCGTGTGGCATCTGAACATTGCGGATTTATTGATCCCGCGAATATATATGATTATTTATACTATGACGGATATTCGGCACTCGTAAAGGCGCTCGGAACCGATCGCATGAATATCGTTCGTGAAATATCAGAGTCCGGACTCAGAGGCCGGGGCGGCGCCGGTTTCCCCACAGGTCTTAAATGGGAAATTGCAATGGAATCCGAATCAATACAAAAGTTTGTAATATGTAATGCCGATGAAGGCGATCCTGGGTCATATGTGGATAGGAATCTTATTGAAAGCAACCCACACCAGGTACTGGAAGGAATCGCCATATGCGCTCATGCCGTTGGCGCCCGAAAGGCTTTCGTATACATCAGATCAGAATATCCGCTGGCGGTCGAGATAATCAAAACCGCAATTAATCAGGCGGAAGATCTCGGCATTCTGGGAAAAAATATTTTTAATACGGGCATTAATATTGAGATTTCCGTCTTTGAGGGGTCGGGGGCATTTGTGTGCGGAGAAGAAACAGCGCTTATAAGCTCCATTGAGGGCAAGAGGGGCATGCCCAGACACAGGCCGCCCTATCCTGTCCAGTCAGGATTGTGGAACATGCCCACGGTCATTAATAATGTAAAGACCCTGTGCGCTATACCCTCCATAATAAAAAAAGGCGCGGCATGGCACAGAGGAATCGGGACTGATAACAGCCCCGGAACGGCAATTTTTTCAATAGTCGGAAACGTGGTGCATTCGGGTCTTACCGAGATCCCCATGGGGGTGACTCTAAGGGACCTCATATTTAAACTGTGCGGCGGGCCTTCCGGTAAAAAGGCATTCAAGGCAGTGCAGATGGGAGGACCTTCAGGAGGATGTCTGCCCAGGGAATTTCTCGAAGTCCCTATAGATTATGAATCTTTAAAAAAATTAGGCGCCATGCTTGGCTCGGGCGGTATTGTTGTTATGGACGAAGACACATGCATGGTAAATATTGCCCGCTATTTTCTTGATTTTACCCAGAAGGAATCCTGCGGCAAGTGTACATTCTGCAGAATCGGCACCCATCATATGCTCCGCATACTGGAACGGATTACAATAGGCGAAGGCAGGCTGGAGGACCTTGACGAGCTGGAAAAGTTGAGTGAGGAAATTCGTGCCGGAGCCCTCTGCAATCTCGGCAAGACCGCTCCCAATCCGGTAATCACAACCCTTAAATTTTTTAGAGACGAATATGAGGCCCACATAAAGGAAAAACGCTGTCCTGCCGGAGTATGCAGGGCTCTGACAGCTTTCTATATAGATCTTGAGAAATGCGCTCGCGGATGTGATGCCTGTGTGGGATCATGCCCTGTTGAGGCAATTTTTACCACCCATGACAGGAAAAAAGGAATAGATCAGGCATTATGCGTTAAATGCGGGGAGTGCGTGACGGCCTGTCCTGTGGAATACAATGCAGTGGTGAAGGTATCCCCCCCTGAAAGGGCGCCCCTGGTACAGAGGCCCGAGTGATTGGTTAAAATATTATGAATAAACAGATCAAAATACATGTGGATAACAGAGAAATTGAGGCCTTTGAAGGAGAAAATCTCCTGCATGTTTGCCTTCGTAATGGAGTATACATACCGAACCTGTGTCATATTGAAGGTATGCGGATCGCACCTGCTTCATGCAGGCTCTGTTTTGTTGAAATTGAGGGAAACGATTCACCCCTTACATCATGTACAACAAAGGTCAGGGAAGGCATGGTCGTACATACCGGCACAGAGGCTGTGAGGAACTTACAGCGAACAGCGCTGGAACTGATTCTTTCAACACATGACATCGACTGCGCTCGATGTCCGGCCAATAAAAGATGTGAACTGCAAAAAATTGCCGGTTTTTTAAAAACCGGGCTGAAATCAAAGCGTTTTGAAAAAATATTGAAAGACATAAATGTTGACCGGACTCATCCCCTCTTTGATTATTACCCGAACCGCTGTGTCCTGTGCGGAAAATGTGTTTATGTATGCAACGAAAAGACTGAGCGCCCTTCCCTCTTCTTTGCGAAACGAGGCATGGAAACCATCATCAGCTTTTACGGTGAAGGAGACACGAATTTCTGCCGATCCTGCGGAGCATGTGTGGATATCTGTCCTGTGAGCGCCATTATCTTTCGAAAAACACCTTCAGAACCTACCTGATTATTTGTCTTATATCCTGACGAGGTTCAGTTTTTTTATACAATAATATCTATTTCTGAAGAAACGGCATTCGCCCCTGCATGCTGGAGTTCTCCCCTGTTTCCGTAGATATCTCCTCTTTCCCGCTTTCTGGCCGATGCCTTTTCATCCTCCACCCTGTCCTTGTTAAAATCAAGTTCCGTTTTATTGCTATTGCCAGTGTCTTCAACAGGTTTGATATTTTCTGTCTCAGCTTTTCGCCTTGTCTTAAAGTCCGTGTCCTGCGGTATATTGATCACCACAGATGAATCTATAATCATGGATATTCACCTCCTCATAGGAGGGCAACTCCCCATACATGAGAGACGGCGGATAAAAAAACCCATTCCTTGTAAAAAGAATGGGCGCCGTAAATTTCACTCTGCAACCCCGCTATCATATCCCTTTAAGGGACTTAGACCGGAGGCTTTGCGCCCTAACCTTTCAGAAAGTTTGCCCTCAAGTATCCTTTTTCATATTCCAGATCGGCATTTTGCATCATATTCTTGAATATTTATTTTATATACTTAATTTACTTTTAATATCAACATGTTATACCTTCTAATTGACTCGCATTTAAACATGTTTTAAAGTCTCAAGAATATTTTTGTCGGCAAACCTGCCGAAAAAGAGAAACAAGGCATACTGTTTAAGGAATTACGAGGCAATAGGATAAAGATACTTAAAACCGGAGCAGCCGGTTATTTCCCGGAAAATACATTTGATGAATTGCAGGAACAATGAAACTCCAGTACGGCATTGACGATAAAGTCCCCATACTGAAATCACTGCTTATCGGCATACAGTGGGCGGCGCTTCTTATTTCCACTATTATAATCCTCGGCAAAGTGGTCGGAGATATTCACTATGCAGACCATTATAACCAGGTGCTGTATCTTCGCAAACTTTTACTCATCTGCTCTCTTACACTATTTTTTCAGATCTACATGGGTCACAGGCTTCCCCTTATCCCCGGACCATCCGCTGTGCTCCTCATAGGGATAATCGCCTCAAGGGGCTTCCCTTTTTCAGACATATACACATCCGTTGCCGCAGGGGGACTCCTGATAACTCTGCTTGCCATAAGCGGAATTCTGAGGCATGCCCAGATGCTTTTTACCGGCAATGTTGTGTCCGTTGTTTTGCTGCTTATTGCGTTTACCATAGCCCCCACCATACTTGATCTTATGATCGATCAGAAGAGCGGGGTGACCCCTTTATATAATATGAGTTTCGCTGTTGCTATCCTCTTCTGTATGCTGCTTCTGCACAGATTTCTGGGCGGCATATGGAAGTCCACCCTGATTATCTGGGCACTTGCATTTGGCAGCTTTGTCTATCATCTTCTTTTCCATGTCCATATTCCCGAATATTTACCAGGCATTCATTCCTCCTGGTTTGACCAATTTATTGTAGACATAAACACGCGGTTGTCCTTTCAGCCCGGCATTTTCATATCCTTTATATTCTGTTTTATCGCCCTTTTAATAAACGACCTCGGTTCCATAGAATCGGTAAACGAATTGCTTGAGGTGTCTGATCGTGAGATTCGCGTGAAGAGAGGGATAGCTGTTACCGGCATTGCGAACCTGGCTTCAGGTTTTCTCGGAGTTATAGGCCCAGTCAATTATTCCATGAGCCCGGGAGTCATAATGTCAACCGGATGCGCTTCACGTTATACCTTTATTCCTGCGGCCTTTATAATGCTGATACTTTCTTTTATGCCGGCATTAACCTCATTTATCGGGAGCGTGCCGCCTGTTGTCATAGGGTCTGTACTTGCCTATGTCATGACCTCCCAGATAGCGGCAGGGCTGACTGTCGCCTTTAAGGATTCAGAGGAAGAGGGATTTCGTTTTGAAAACGGCATGGTGATTGGACTTTCAGTCTTGCTGGGGACCATGGTTGCCTTTATGCCTTCAACATTCACGAACAATCTGCCTGTTTATCTCAGGCCCATCATAGGAAATGGCTTTGTGGCAGGTGTAATCGCTTCAATATTGCTTGAGAATATCTTTTTTACAGGAAAAGCCAAATAGAAAGGTATTATATGTCATTAAAAATAAACGAGATCTTTTACAGCATACAGGGTGAATCCTCTTTTGCCGGCAGGCCGTGCATATTCATTCGTCTTACCGGATGCAATCTCAGATGTTCCTATTGCGATACACGCTACGCATATGATGAAGGCGCTATGATGTCCATGGATCAAATAATTCAACGCGTGAAGGATTATGACTGCTCTCTTGTGGAGGTGACAGGCGGAGAGCCATTGCTTCAGAGAGAGACCCCCGGCCTGGTAAAAAACCTTCTTGAAGACAAATACGAGGTGCTTCTGGAAACAAATGGTTCCATGGATATAGGGGTTATAGATAACCGCTGTGTCAGAATAATGGATATAAAATGCCCCTCAAGCGGTGAAGCGGAAAAAAACTTTTCTGATAATCTGAAAAGACTGACCTTAAGAGATGAATTAAAATTTATAATAGGCGACTTAAGAGACTATGAATTTGCAAAGGATATAATATCAGGCATGGCGCCGGAATTATCCGCACAGATAAAGATCCATTTTTCTCCATCATTTGAAAGACTTAAACCGGATGAGCTGGCCGGCTGGATATTAAAGGATAATCTCAATGTGAGACTTAACCTTCAAATCCATAAATATATCTGGGCGCCTGATAAGAGGGGTGTATAAGATGAACTTTAAGCCTGACTTCAGAAAGCCTGAGTCAATTATGAATGATTCCTACTGGTTTATGTTCATGGACCAGAAATTAATGGTTATTTCCAGGGATGGGTGCTTGCGCATTCCCGAATTTAAAGATATTCATTCCATTAATCCTGAAGCTTATAATTTTCAGTATCTGGGAAAATACAATAACAGACAGTGTTTTGCCTCAGAGATGCCAGGCTCTGTGTCCGTGCCTGAGACTTTTGTTTTCAGGCCGCCCCTTTCACTCCTTTCCGATTTAGGGGAAGAACAGGTTAGAATATCAGGCCTGGCAAATCAGATCGCCCACTGGCATGGTCGTCATCGTTATTGCGGAAAATGCGGAAACCTTACAGAGGACAAAACCGATGAACGTTCAAAAATTTGCAAAAATTGCGGCCAGACATATTATCCAAGGCTGTCCCCGGCAATTATCGTGGCAATAACAAAAGGCGACCGCATACTTCTTGCCCATGCGCACAGGTTTCCTTCAAAATTCTACAGTGTACTCGCGGGATTTGTTGAGCCCGGAGAAGACCTTGAAGGGTGTGTGAGAAGAGAAATAAAGGAGGAGGTAGGAATAGAGATAAAGAACATCAAATACTTCGGCAGTCAGCCCTGGCCCTTCCCCGACTCATTAATGATTGCCTTTACCGCAGAATTTGAGAGCGGTGAGATAGATATCGATCACTCCGAGATTGATGAGGCCGGCTGGTTCAGGGCGAATGAACTTCCCCATGTACCGCCGGGCATAAGCATCGCGCGAAAGCTGATCGACTGGTTTTCGGGAAATAATGGAGTGAATCTAAAAGAATTTTAATTCCATCATTGATAACAACCTTCACGGACTTATATTAGACCTGATGAAAGGCCTGAACACGGCAATTTCAGAGAGGTATAATATGAAACTTCTAAAAGCAACAGCCTTATTCACAATTATTATATGTAATTTTATCGTGTATAATACCTTTTCTATGGAGAAGACTATGGGCGAAAATACCAAAAAGATGGAGACAGCAACACTGGCCGGCGGCTGCTTCTGGTGCATGGAATCGGACTTTAAAAAGATCGAAGGAGTTATCGATGTGATCTCCGGCTACACGGGCGGACATGTGAAAAATCCTTCCTACAGAGAGGTCTCACAGGGCGGAACAGGTCACCTTGAGGCGGTTCAAATCTATTTTGATCCCGCAAAAATATCCTACAGGGAGATCCTGGATCTCTTCTGGAGGCGAATTGACCCTACTGATCCAGGAGGTCAGTTTGTCGACAGGGGAGAGCAGTACAAAAGCGCGATATTTTATCATAATGAAGAACAGAAAAGCATAGCAGAAGAGTCCAGGCATGCCCTGGAAAATTCCGGCAGGTTCAATAGACCGGTTGCGACGAGCATACGAGAATTTGATACATTTTACAGGGCCGAGGATTATCACCAGGATTACTACAAAACCAATTCAATGCAATATGGCATTTATCGAAGGAATTCCGGCAGGGATCAGTTTATTGAAAAGGTGTGGGAAGATGAAAGAAATAAAAAGAAAAATATTAAAGAGAACAAATACTCAAAACCGGGGAATGCTGCGATTCGTCAAAAATTGACCAACCTCCAATATGAAGTCACTCAAAAACAGGGCACTGAGCCGCCCTTTAACAATGAATACTGGGACAATAAGAGGGAAGGCATTTACGTGGATGTTGTATCAGGTGAACCCCTTTTCAGTTCCAGAAACAAATATGATTCAGGCAGCGGATGGCCCAGTTTTACTCAACCCCTGGTCGAAGAGAATATTATAGAAAAGGAAGACCGCTCTCTTTCGAGCATACGCACTGAGGTGAGAAGCAGGCACGGGGATTCACACCTGGGGCATGTATTCCCCGACGGCCCTCCGCCAACAGGCCTGAGATACTGCATCAACTCAGCAGCCCTCAGGTTCATACCTGTGAAAGACCTGGAAAAGGAGGGCTATAAAGAATTTGCGGCACACTTTCGAAAGACCAAATAGACAAAAATGAACTTGGAAAAATCAAAAAAAACTTTATGGAGTGCAATATGGGTGAAGGAAAAGTAAAGGCTAACAATATTGAAATCTGGTACGAAGAATTTGGTGAATCAACAAACCCGGCCGTATTATTGATAATGGGATCAGGTTGCCAGGGTATCATGTGGAATATGGAGCTGATTAATGGAATAGTTAATGCCGGTTACCATGTAATACGTTTTGATAACCGCGATACCGGGCTTTCAACATGGATAGATGATTTCAATGCGACTCCATACTCATATGAAGATATGGCCGCTGATACCATCGGCCTTATGGATGCATTGAACATAGAAAAAGCCCATGTCATTGGCTGGTCAATGGGTGGGATGATCGCGCAATTAATGGCTATCCATTATCCCGGTCGTCTCCTCTCCTTAACCTCATGGATGTCAACCTA
>CAZJOB010000077.1:10104-12063 GCA_964547435.1 uncultured Desulfatiglans sp.
CTCTGCTTGCGGAAATTATGGGAGCAGAGCCTCCTGAGACAAAAGAGGCTTTCATAGAAGGAAATGTCAATATCTTCCGATTGATGTCAGGAAGCCGTTTTCCATTTGATGAGCAATGGATAAGATCAATTATGGAAAAATCATTTATTCGTGGCTGGAGTGCCAATATAGCCCGGAACCAGGCAGCGGCTGGCATGGCTTCTCCGTCGAGGCTTGAGGCATTGAGAAATCTAAATATTTCCACACTTGTGATACACGGCACTGAAGACCATGGAGTTGTTTGCGCTAAGGTGATTCCCAGAGCAAAACTCTTTACACTAAATGGTGTTGGCCATGAAATACCAGTTGAGATAATACCTGAGACGGTTGAGGCAATCCTGAATCATTTCGGCGAAAAATAGTTATGGATACTTGCTTATTGACTGCTGGAAAATATACGGCTGGCCTTGATCTTTGTCATCCAGTTGGTACTAATGATTTTATGTGAGGACGTAGAGCGGGTGAATGTTTAATAATATAACAACTCAAAAGATGTTGAATTATTAAAAAAATTGTCCCATTTTATACGAAAGAGGGTTCGGGTTTACATGTACGATGAGGCTTATTTTAATATTCATTCTTCCCAAACTTCCAAATGACCAGTCCTGATGTTGCTAAAGTGCCCACAATTACAGTAACAAGGTCTGCCCAGGTAAAAGGATATAGCTTAATCCAGGGCAACAAAAATGTATAATTTAAAAGGTATGAGGGTAACTTAAAATTACAGGCAATAAAAATTACCAGGAAAACTGTCATCATTGATTTAAAACCATTATGGAAAAAACTGTTTACCAGAATGCTTAACCCTATAAATGGAAGACATGTCAACCAGTTGAACAGGGCATTTAAGAACGCAGTATCCAGGGGATAGTATTCTCCGGTAATGATATTGCCTACAATAAGATTAAAAATTGTGAAACCGAATATTAGTATAAATACCAGAAGAGCTGTCAGGCCTCCATGTGCCAGAAGCCAATGGGAGCGTTTTACAGGAAGGCTGAGTGTCATTTGAAGAACAGATCTGTTTTTTTGATTTAATATTCCTCCCAATGCGAGTACTACAGTAAAAAGCTCGAATAAAAATATGCTGAGTAAAATCCAATAATTATTAACATGGCGGATCAAGGTATGTTCCTGCCCTGGAAAATATATTGGAGTGATTTCCTTTGCTGCGAAATAGGTCCAGATAAAATAAACTGAAAAACATAAAAAAAATCCTACTGCCCATAAAAACCTGGGTTTCAGGTCAAACCAGCATCTTTTTATTAACATTTTCGTAGTCCCTTTCTTTGTATCGAGGCAAAAAGACATCCGATTCTTTTTAATATTCATTTCTTTTAAATCTCCAAATGGCAAGATAAACAGTTATTATTGTTACAGGAATGGAAATAAGCAGTTCTATCCACAGTGCAAGCGTGTGCAACTGATACCTGTCAAAAGGTTTGTGTAGATTAAAAAAATGAAGTCCCGGTAAATCTATATTACTTATAATAATAAAGAAAATAATAAGGATCATTATTGTTTTAAAACCATTATGTAAAAAGCTGTTTACCAGAAGACTTAAACCAATCCATGGAAAACATGACAGCCAGATAAACAGGGCCTTAACAAGGGCTGTTTGCAGAGGATAGGTTTTTCCAATAATATTACTAACAGCCAAAACAGAAATTGTGGAACTGAAAATGATAATAAAAACAAGAAAGGCTGTTACTCCTGCATGTACTATTAGCCAGTTGGAGCGTTTTACAGGAAGGCTGAGTGTCATATGAAAAGAAGATTTATTGTTTTGAACAAGTATTCCGCCCAATGAAATTATTATCGCAAAAAACCAGAAAAAATATACGCCCACCGCGAACCATCCTGCGTCTACATAAAAAGTATAGTCCTCTATAATTCGAGAAAAAAAATTAAAAATTGCCT
>CAZJOB010000078.1:0-12013 GCA_964547435.1 uncultured Desulfatiglans sp.
CTGCCCCTACAAATAATAATATGGTTTTATGTTATGCATAATTCATGGGGTTCTCGAAAAAGATAGCTTTTATGCCGAAAACACTATGCTATGAATAATGAAGTCGTTTTTGACTTCCTTGGAAGTCGAAAATCGCGATATTTCGTCATTCCCGCGAAGGCGGGAATCCAGTCTTTTCAGGCAGTTATAGATTCCCGCCTGCGCGGGAATGACGTTTCCGGGACTTTTTACGAGTGCATCAATATTAACATACCCTTATTTTCAAAGAAGATATTATGGCAATCAATTTCAGAGGAAAAGAATACAGACAATCAAAACAGAGCGCGAATAATCCGCGCACATTAACACCGGAAGAGGCCTTTGACAAAATGCTTCCATTTCTTGATGAGATAGGCGTTACGCGCTTCCCAAACCTCACGGGTCTTAACCGGAGTGGCATTCCATGCGTGAATGCAATCAGACCCGATATAAAAAATCCTTCGGTTTCACATGGAAAGGGTCTGACTGTTGCCTCAGCAATGGCCTCAGCCGCCGGAGAAGCCGCTGAAAGATATCACTGCTTTAACATTCGGCCTTCGACTATCGAATGTTCCTACAGTGATCTACAGAAAAATCATCGAGTGATTCCTCTCAACAGATTGCAGATTTCAAAAAATTCACTCTTTAATATTCATAAACCCGAGGCATGGACCTTTGGGTGGGACATCATTCATCAGGAAGAGGTGGCCGTGCCCTTGGAGCTTGTCTATCTCGGGGGTGTCTATTCCGACCCTGTAAACCAGTATTCTTTTCAATGCACCTCCAATGGAATATCAGCGGGACTTAATTTTCTGGAATCATTGTCACAGGCCATGTATGAAGTATTTGAAAGAGACGCTATCGCATGCAACGATATGTTATCACGCGCACAGGGATCGGAACTGCCCCTTAACAGGGTAAGGCTTAAGAGCATTGAATTTCCGACTGTCGAAGACCTGATGGCAAGGATCATATCCGCCGATATCCTTCCGATCCTTTTTGACTGCACAGTGGATACCGGAGTGCCGACATACGCCTGCTATACAATTGATCGACTTGACCCAAGACCGCTTATGGCCCTGGGAATGGGGGCCAGCCTTGATCCTGAAACAGCCATGGTAAGGGCCATCACCGAGGCGATACAGGCAGATGTAGCCCTGCACAGCGGAACAAGGGATTTGAGTTACAGAGACGGCCTCTTTTATTCCAGACTTTACGGAGTAAAAACATATATTGACATCTATCACAATGACAAGGGCTCTAATGCGCACATTCAAAAATCCGAAATGACAAATACCTTTGAAGATGACATCATGCTCTGTATAGACAAATTAAAATCATTGAATTTAGATCAGTTTATTGTTCTGGATCTTACAGTCCCTAATTTTCCGGGCTCCATTGTCAAGGTGATCATACCGGGACTTGAAGGGTATTCCCACACCCCTGTCTACGCCCCCGGCTACCGGGCACTTGAGTATTCGAAAAAAGGAAGGAGTTAGATATCTATGAAACGGGTGATATTTGTCGGGCCCTCTATCCCTGTAAACGAGGCAAGGGCGATTCTTGATGCAGAATACCTCCCCCCCGTGAAACAGGGGGATGTGATAAGCGCAATCTTCAGATTTCAGCCTGATGTCATAGGTATTATAGACGGCGCGGACCATCATGTGCCGTCAGTATGGCATAAAGAGATAATCTTCGCCCTTCAAAACGGGGTCGCTGTTTTTGGATCAAGCTCTACGGGCGCCCTGCGCGCAGTGGAGATGGAAAAATTCGGCATGGTCGGAGTAGGGGAGGTTTATCACCGGTTTAAATCCCGAAAATTGAATGATGATGATGAGGTGATGTTTTTATACACAGGAATCGGGGATGAATATAAAAGGCTCTCAGAGCCCATGGTGAACATCAGGGCTACCATGGAAAGCGCCCTGGAACAGGGCGTTATTGATCGTGATTTATACGAGCGTCTGATCAGTACATCCAAGTCCTTGTTCTATAAGGACCGTGAACTGAAACTGATCCTGAACAAGGTCTTTGATAAGGGGGTCGAAGAAACAACCGCCAGAAGACTCGAAGAATTTATAAGAACCCAATATGTAGATATTCAGAAAAAAGACGCGGTTGAACTTCTGAATGTAATAAAACATATACCCATTTCAAAGGAGTCAGGTAAAAACAACAGGATAGTTGATGAACTGGATTCCATGATCCTCCATGTACTGAAATACCGGGACAGGGAGATATCACGCAATGGAATAAACGCGCCCATATATTCCATCGGGGATTACATATCATTAAACCATCCTGAAACAGATGAAATTATGGAGCGGGCAAAAAACAGGCTTCTCACAAAATATCTCGCGGACATGCTTCATGTTGAGGTTACGCCAAAGGAAACAGATGAAGAATCTGACCGCTTCAGGAAAAGGCATGGGCTGAGAGATGATGCCGAATTCAATAGGTGGATGCTCGACAATGACCTTATCACTGAAGAATTCAAAAGTCTTATGACTGAAAAGGCGAGAATGCGTAAAGTCCACAAATGGTTGAAGACAAGATTGAGCTTTCGAAGATTCACGAAGATATTTCTCGATGAACTCAGGCTCACCAACCAGTACTGTAAATGGGTTGAAAAGGCCTTTTCAGCGGAAAAGATATGCGGTGACAGACAGGATGCACTTGAAAATCTTTATCAGGATGAGAACCTGGATAAACTTATTTCAGAACACCTCAAAACCGAGGGGCAAAAGTGGCATGCGGATTTTCTTCAAACAGTAAAAGATGCCGGATTTACGCCTAAATCTTTGAAGTTCGAACTTATAAAAACAAAGCTGGTAAGGGATCACTATTTCAGAATAATGGAAGAATTAACATCTGAATGATAAAAATAATACGACCATTAAGAAAAGCCGAATTAATAAGCGCCGATGTATTTGACGAATTGTTTATCAAAAATCTGGGGCATGTGTTCGACATTGAGACAGAACCTTTGCAAAACTGGTGTGAGACAATACTCGGGCCGGTTAATGAGCCTTTTCCCCTGAATAAAGCAGCGATCAATTTTTTAAACAAAACCCAAAGGTATGATTTTTTCTGTCCGGGTTACGAACTCATCTCTCTCGCACCTCTGTTTCTTGACCTGAGAAACATGTCCGGTTCCAGAACACGGCTCCTATTTATCGCACACGCGCCCGGCGCCTATGTAATGCAGTGGGCGCTTTTAGGTCCCCTGCTTTCCCCCGGGGACCTGATTATTGCTCCCGGTGATAGCGCGAGAAAGACTATCGAGTTTATAAACAGGGACCTTTCTCCCTATATTGAGACAATATGTCATCCCATGCATTCACTTGACCGGGTTCCCGCGCCTGAAAGAGTGGATAAAAAAGACACGATCGCCACTATAAGCCGAATACACGAAGACAAACTGATACACCTCCAGATAGAGGCCATGTCTATTCTTCGTGAAAGGGGCTTTAATAACCTGATAATGGAAATTGCCGGTCCTCTCACCTATTCAGATGGCAGAACAACAGTGTACGCGAGATCCCTTTTTGCGAAAATCGCCAGGCTGAGACTTGAAGATCGTGTTCAAATGGTCGGGCCGATATATGGGGATCAGGATAAGGCAGCATTTCTCTCCCGCGCAAGGATGATGGTAAGCCTCTCAACATGCAGAGAGGAGGCCTTTCCCAAGACATCTGTTGAGGCCTTGAGCCTTGGAATACCGGTTGTCGCGACAAGATGGAACGGTTTTACAGAGACAGTGGGGGAATGCGGAAGACTGATCGACGTTGAAAATGCTGAGGTAAGAGGCAGCCTGAATGTAAGTGCTGCGGATATTGCGGATGCCATTGAACAGGTATACAATCATCCTCCGGACGGACTTACCTGCATCAGACAGGCCGGCAAATTCAGGCCTGATATCATTGCTGACAGGTATAAAAAGGCCCTGGACGCTTCATTGAACAAAATTTCATCGGGACAGGAAACAGGGGCAAATCCGGACGATTGCCGGGGCAGTGCGGCGCCATCACAGGGCCTGTTATCCAAAAATGCCATTTTAAATGCTTTTTCATTTAAAGAGCTGTTTGACCTTCATATCGAGGACTCGTACAGTGTAAGGATGGGATGGGAAGGAAAGATCTCTGATAAAAAAACAGAATGGGCTTTGATAAATGAGTTTCTTCTCGCATCAACCAGGGACGCGGTTGAGCATTTCCTTGCCGGCATCGACGACAATCCTCAGGGAGAAATTTTCGGAGAGGATTCTCAATGGAGCATCGCAAACGGGGATTTTTTTGACCGGATCTATTCCGGCATTAAGACATTTTCCTGCCGGAAATCCAAGGAGATGTGTCTGTTTATGTGCCGTGAAGCAGGAAGGGCTGACCTTCTTGAAAAAGGCCTTGAATATATTGCAAAAAAAGGCCAAAAATCCAGGGGATTGGATTATTTGAAAATTGAACTCTATGCCATGAAAAAAGATTATTCATCTGCGGCCAGGCATTTTTACCGGACCAACAGCCTGAAAAGAATAGAGGCCTGCAATGCCGTCAATCTCAGGCAGATCGCACGTATAAGCAGAATGGCAAACATGCCTGAAATGGCGCTTCCATGGCTTCGTCGGTGGGTCTCCCTTTTCCCTGATTCACCGGAGTCAGGACCGGTATGGCTTGACAGGGCAATCAACGCTTTTTATTCAGGAGGTGAATATTTGAAGGAGGCCGGAGATTCCCTTGAACATGCAAAATCCCTCCTCGGCGATATTCCGGTTATTTCGAAGACAGAGAAAAACCTGAAGGTAAAAGCCCTCTCTTTACTTATTTCAGGAGAATAATATAGATGCGGACCTTATTGATATTTCCGCCGTTTTCAATGCCTGATAAGCCTTATATCAGCATTCCGGCACTGGCCGCCTACCTGAAAACGAGGGAAATACAGGTCGATGTTTTAGATGCAAATATTGAATTCTATCACAGTTTTTTATCACCCGAGCACATTGCCTTTGCCAGGTTCTTCACTGAAACGCGCCTGCTTGGACTGAATGAAAAACCCGAACTCACTCAGTTGGAAGGACTGGAATATAAAAGGCTTATTCACACAATCAGAAAATGCACTGGCATAGAAGATAATGTTTTCTCCCTCTTTGCCGAAAACAGCCTGTCAAATGTCGGGAGATTGCAACTGTTCAGAAAGGCCCTGACATTGGCCGGCGCTCCCTTTTTCCCGGAAATGATAGAATTTACCGCCTCAACCGGTTATGTAAGGTATATTTCAAAGGCAAATAGATTTTCTTCGGAAGAGATCATTAAAAATATCCACGAAACATCACTGTTCACAAATATCCTTAAAGACATATTGATGCCGGTGCTGGAAAAGACATCCGCACCTGTTATCGGAATATCCGTGGCATTTCCCGATCAGATTCTTCCTGCATTTCAATGCGCGGCCATTATAAAAAATTATTTGCCCAATGCCCATGTTACAATGGGAGGCGCCTTTATTTCATGCCACATGCGTGAGCTAAAGAATCCCGGGTTATTTGATTCGGTAGACAGTTTTGTCCTGGATGAGGGTGAGATACCCCTTGAACAGTTGATCAGGGAGATGTCCTCACCCGAACCGGACCTGAGCCGTGTCTCAGGACTGGTTTATCTGCGTGACGGGAAAATAGTGAAAAACAGTCCTGCCGCACCTGTTGATATGAACCTTTTACCTGCACCCGATTATGAATCCATCCCACTGGACAGATATCTCATGCCTGCAAACAGTATGGCCCTTCTTGTCCGGCTTTCAAGGGGATGCTACTGGGCCAGATGCACCTTCTGTAAAACCCGGCTGCCTTACATCAATGATTACCAGCCTCTTTCTACCGATAATGTCTATGAGCATATTCGGTCTCTGCATAAGCAGTTTAACATAAACGTTTTTCAGTTTACTGATGACTCGGCATCTCCTGAGGTGCTCGAAGAAATTTCAAAAAGGATTATTAATGACAGGATGAATATAAGATGGGTGGCAAATCTGAGGATTGACCCCAGATTGACCATGAAAAGGTTCCTGTTGTTCAGACAGGCGGGATGTCACGCATTATACTTTGGAGTGGAATCATATAATGACCGGATATTGAAACTGATGAACAAGGGCATTTCAGAAAGCATGATCGATAAAACCTTACAGGATGTTTCATGGTCAGGCATCAACGATATTGTGTACATGATCGTCGGATTTCCATCAGAGACAAAAAAAGAGGCCAGGGATTCATTCGAAAGAATAAAATCATACATAGCAAAGGGGTGCATAGCTAACTGTATTTATAATGTATTTGAAATAAGCCCTTTTTCTGCTATTTACGACAATCCTGAAAAATTCGGCATCACTGACACATATTTTGATCATGGTTCTGATCTTTTGCCTCCAATTATTGATTTCAAATCTTCCGGCATGTCCAGGGAGGAGGCAATCGAATTGTTTCTTTCTTTCAACAGGGAACTGGGGGTTGCCCCGGAATTTTCTAAAGGCAACCAAAGAATAGAAGAAGAACTTACAGTCAATGGAAAGGCTATAAGGCTTAATCCTGGTCATATCAAAGAGATGGATAATACCGGCATGCGGTTTCTTTACAGAAAGTCAGACCATTTAAAGGCATATTAATTTAACAGGAGTTATCTTGAGCTTTACCTTGTGGTTTACGGGCCTGCCCGGTTCGGGAAAAACGACCCTGGCCGGGCGGATATACAGCAGGCTGAAGCAGGCCGGCGTTAAACTGGATCTGATCGATTCCGATTATATCCATCGGGGATTTTTGAATAATTTTGCACCGGACTCTAAGGACAGGGATAAAAGGGTGAGATGCATGGCCCTTGTCTGCCACATGCTGAATAGGAATAATATTTCATGCATTGCGATAGCGACCTCTCCATCAGCGGCCACAAGGGATGAAATCCGCAGGAAGATAGATAATTTTATTGAGGTCTTTGTTAAATGCCCCCTTGAACTGGCTGAAAAGAGGGACCCCAAGGGGCTTTACGCGATGGCAAGAAAGGGCCTGATTCAGGGTTTTACCGGAATTGATGAAACATATGAAGAGCCTGGTAACCCTGAAATAACAGTTGATACAGAAATCGCGACAATAGATGACTGTGTATCGGCAATTTATAATTATCTTGTTGATAGCGTCCATCCAAAAACCTAAAATTTTTGATGGACGCTGACTAAAACCATGGGGAAATGCACTGCTTGACTTTAAAATATTTGATAAATCTTTTTCCATGACCTTCATGGATTCCGCGGAAATCAAAGCCTGCCCCGCACTTGATGCGGGGTCGCGGAATGACAAAGCAAATACGTGCAAAAAGCCGTCATTCCGTGGCTTGACCACGGAATCCATAAAAAAGGTGGTAAAAATTAATTTTGTTGCGCTCGTAAAAAGTCCCAAGAGCGTCATTCCCGCGCAGGCGGGAATCTATAAGCATCTGGTAACACTGGATTCCCGCTTTCGCGGGAATGACGATAAAAATCAAAAATCTGACTTTTTACGAGTCCAACAATTTTGTTATTGCCTTATAAATGTCTAAAACAGGCAACTGCGAAACTTAAGTAACTAATATTAAGGAAACAAAGAAAAAATGACCGACATACTCCTTTTGAATCCGCCATTTACTACAGCAAGAGAACCGAACATCAGCATTCCCGCACTGACAGCCTATCTCAATGATCACGGAATCAGAGTTTCGGCCTTTGACCTTAACCGGGAATTCTTCGTGAGGGCTCTCGATCCTGAAAAGATCAAAATCGGTTATGAATTCGCTGTTAACAGGTTTCAACAGCTTAACAATCAATCCGGTCTCAATTTTTCGGAGATGATAGAGTATGCAAGGATATACAATATTCTGAAGATGCTCGAAAAGCATGAATCCGAAATCACCATGCTGCGTATGGGGTTTCTCGATTTTGAACACATACAGGAGATGGATTCCAATGTAAAGGATCTCTTGATACAGATCTTTTCCACACCCTGTTATCCCGAGATAATAACCACATCGCCTGTATTCAGTTACAGCTCTTCCTATTCCCCATTTTCAAGCTTCGATATTATTCGATCGGTACATTCAGAGAGCATGTTTTCGTCCATGCTTTCTGAGATCATTCATGAACAGGTAATGATAAAGAGGCCGAAAATAATCGGCATTTCGGTAATCTTTGACAATCAGGTTATTCCGGCCTTTTATTGCGCCTCTGTTATCAGACGAATTATGCCTGATGTACATGTTACTATCGGAGGGGCGTTTATATCCATCCATTTCAGGGAACTCAAAGAGAAGGGGATTTTTGATATTGTAAACAGCCTTATTATCGATGAGGGTGAAATCCCTCTGGAAAGACTGTTCAGGGAGCTATCCAATCCTTCACCTGATTTAAACCTTGTCCCCGGTCTTATTTACAGATCAAATGACAGGATAATATTTAATGATCCTGTCCCGCCTGTTGATATGGAGGATCTTCCCGCTCCCGATTATAATGTCTTTCAACTTGACCGGTATATTAAAAAAAGAAATCAGATGCGAATACCCTTCAGATTTTCAAGGGGATGCTACTGGAAGCGCTGCGCCTTTTGTAGAACAAATCTGCCCATGATTGATATTTATCAGCAGCCTTCCCTGGAACGTCTGTATGAAAATCTGAAACAAATCATTGATAATACCCAGATTTCAAGGTTCCTCTTTTCAGATGAATCCGCGAAACCTGATACACTGGATTATCTGGCCGAACGGCTGATTGAAGACAACCTCAAAATCGACTGGTTTGCCCATTCCCGAATCAGTAAATCACTTACAAAAAAAAGATGTGAATTATACGCAAAGGCGGGCTGCAACAGGCTGGCGCTGGGGGTGGAATCCTTTGAAGACAGAATTCTGCAACTGATGAATAAGGGAATTACCGCACAATTGATTGAAGAGGTCATTGCTCAGATTGAAGGAGTGATACCGGTACAGATATATATGATACTGGGGTTTCCAACAGAGACAGAGGAGGAGGCACGTTCGGGTTATAATAAAGTAATGGACTTTAAGAAAAATGGATTGATATCGGGCTTTTACTACAGCCCCTTTGCCATGGTTTACGGATCGGATATCTGGAAGAATCCTGAAAACTATGGTATAGACAATATACATTTTCCGGAAAAATCTGATCTTCTGCCTGACACCTATGATTTCGAATCTTCCGGTATGTCACGGGACAGTCTGGCCCGGCTTATCTTTGAATTCAAGGGTAAGTCGGTAATTGACAAACACAAAAAACATGAAACCATTAAACTTAAGGGGAAAGAGGAGGCACTAAATTATAATCTGATAGAACTGGACTCCATACTGGATAGATATATTTACAAAAACGCCTTCATGTCATTTAACGATCTACTGAATATGCATTCGAATCAGCATATAAAAAGGAACTAGATTATGCTAAATATGGACAGCAAACCGGAATTGAAAAGGTCTCTGTACTCTGTTTCTCTTTCCGATGGAACCCTTGTATTCGTATGCACCCCTGACAGGCCGGTTGTGCTTCAAAAAATATCCGGTTTTCAGCGCTCACTTATAGCCCTTCTTGATGGGACAAAGACGATAAAGGATATTATCAGGATCTTAAATGAAATGATCAGTTGCACCGAACAGGAGATCCTTGATGAATTGAACAGGCTTGGTGACAGGCTTCTTATTGAAGAACCTGCCGAAGAAGAAAACAGTACATTGAATGAGGACTACATGAGCAGGTATTTGAGGCAGCACCTCTATTTTGCGGCAAAAAAGAGTGATGGAAACGCCTATGCCCTTGAGGTTCATAATATACTGCAAAACACTCACATCGTGTTATTTGGTCTGGGTTCAATTGGTAGCATTGTTCTGTATCAGCTTGCAGCGCTTGGGATACAAAAAATCACGGCAGTTGATTTTGATGTCGTGGAAGAAAAGAACCTGACAAATCAGTGCCTCTATTTTGAATCGGATATTGGCAGGCCCAAAATCGAGGCTGCGAAGGAACGTTGCCGTGCAATAAACAGCGCAGCCGATTACCGGTTCATCAACAAAAAAATTCTTTCGGACAGTGATTTCGCAGACATCATGGCAGACTCCGATCTGGCAGTTCTTGCCGCTGAAACACCGCGTGAAGGAATATTCAAATGGATGAACCGCGCCTCATATCAGACAAAGATTCCCTGCCTGTTCACCCTCGGAGTCTCTCATTCGAACGTGATGATAGGCCCTCTGGTTGTTCCCGGTAAAACCGTGTGTTTTGAGTGCTCCATGCCTCCTGAAACGATTTTCAACAGGAAGGACCCGCTGGTGGAATTCATTAACAGCCGGAACCTGCAGGGGACGATCATGCCGGATAATATGGTGGCAACCGGAATTATGGTGCTTGAGATCTTAAAACATCTTGTCCATTTTGATGATTGCAGGTTATATAATCACAGGCTTCACCTTAATACCCGGACATACGAGCTGAGTTTTCAGAAATTTGAAGGCAGGAAGGATTGTAAATATTGCGGTAATTTAATATCTTAAATATAAGGAGGGATGAACATGTCTGATAAAATAGATAAACGAAGCATACTTATTGGAGCAGGGGTAGGAATCGCTATCGCCGCCGGTCTGGCAGTTTCACTAAATAATATCATCCTTGGAATCGGCGTGGGTCTGGCAATCGGGTGCGGAGTGGGTGTTGCACTGCACAGGAAAAAGGACAAATAGTGCAATAATGAGGATATGTTCGAAATGTGTTCTGCCTGAGACATATCCGGGCATAAGCTTTGATGAAAAGGGCGTATGCAATTATTGCAATAATCCCGGCCACTCGCATAATATCGACATCATCAGTGAAAGCTCGCTGGAAGAGTGTTTCAAAAGAATTAAAGCCCTCAGGGGAAGATATGACGTGCTTGTTCCTTTAAGCGGCGGGGTTGACAGCAGTGTGGCGCTGATCAGCCTTGTAGAAAAATACGGGTTGAAACCTCTTGGCTTTCATAATGATCATGGATATGAGTATGAGATTGCAACTGAAAATGTCAGAAAACTGTGCAGGTCATTGAATGTAGATCTTATCATCAGACAGCATGACTATTCTCTTATGAAAAAGATATGGCGCACCTTTAACAGATCCTGTGTTGCTGGACTGCATACCTGCTATGCCTGTGCCAATTTTATTCTTGCCAACGCCCTGGAGATTGCCTGTCTGTTCAACATAAATCTTGTTGTTACAGGCTATTCAAAGGCACAGGCCTTGCTCACCAGTGATATTGAAAAGGCCGCAGCTCTCAGCAGAAATATCTTTTCAGAGATAGAAAAAACCGGTGACAAAGATTTTATGGAAGAATGCATTCGGAAATTCAGGTTCCTCTCAAAAATGGATTTCTGCCTTTCAGAAAAAGCGCTGACGAAAGCTGCTGATTCCGATAAAACAGCAGTTATCCCCTTCTATGGTCTACAGATACTCGACTACAATAAAGATCAGATGAAAAAAGAATGCGCCAAACTGTTTGGCTGGATACAGTTGCCTCACTCCTATCCTTCGGGTACGACCAACTGTCAAATGAACTGGCTCAACTCTTATCTGGACAATTCGAAATTCGGATACAACCCCTATCATGAAGAGTATGCCATTCAGGTGAGGGAAAATCTGATCTCAAGAGACCGGGCCTTGAGGGAACTGGAGTTGAATCCTCCCGAAGGAGTTATTGAAAGACTGGCTTCGAATATCGGGATAGAAAACCCGACCGAAGGTGTTAAATTTCTGAAAGTCTAACGACCTGCTATTAGCCTCAAAATTGTTGAATTCGTAAAAAGTCGAATTTCCCCATTTGTCATTCCCCGGCTTGACCGGGGAATCCAGTGTTTTCAGACAGTTATGGATTCCCGCCTGCGCGGGAATGACGTTTTTGGGACTTCCAACGAAGTCAAAGGCAACTTGTATGGTATTCACAGCATAAAACAAC
>CAZJOB010000079.1:0-11975 GCA_964547435.1 uncultured Desulfatiglans sp.
CGGCCCCTATCATGACATTATTTCCGATAGTGGGGTGCCTCTTCTTCTTTTCCAGTGACACCCCTCCCAGAACCACACCCTGATAGATATGTACGTCGTCGCCTATCTCTGTGGTTTCACCCACAACCACACCTGAGCCGTGATCAATAAAAAAACGCCGGCCGATTACCGCGCCTGGATGAATCTCAATCCCTGTTAAAAACCGGCTGAAATTTGAAAGCAGGCGGCCCAGAAAGAAAAGCCGGCGCCGCCAGAGTGCATGAGCCATACGATGCATCCATACACTGTGAAGTCCGGGGTAGCAGGTGAGAACTTCAAGGACGCTTCGGGCGGCAGGGTCTTTATTAAAAATGGTATTGATATCCTCCCTTATGGCTGTGTATATTTTCATATGATCACCTTTTTAAATTGATGCTTCCCTTAAGTTATATTCTCAAAAAGAACAGTCGAGAGGTAACGTTCTCCGGCATCAGGCAGAACAACCACAATTTTTTTACCCGCGAATTCTTCAGATTGTGCAAGGCGGATCGCCGCTGCAACAGCCGCGCCGCTGGAAATACCCGCGAGTATTCCTTCCTCCCTTGCCAGACGGCGCCCGAATTCAACCGCCTCAGAGCTTTCTACCTGCTCGACCCTGTCGACGATTGAAAGATCCAGTGTATCAGGTATAAAGCCTGCCCCGATACCCTGAATTTTATGAGGCCCCGGAACAAGGTCTAAGCCTGCCAGTTTCTGGGATATTACAGGACTCTCCTTCGGTTCAACTGCCACTGAAATTATCTCCCGGCCCATGGTCTTTTTTATATACCGCGATATGCCGGTAATGGTTCCTCCTGTGCCGACACCGGAAACAAGGACGTCAATCTCACCTTCTGTGTCATTCCAGATCTCGGGCCCTGTGGTCTTCTCATGAATAGCCGGGTTAGCCGGATTTTTAAACTGCTGGGGGATGAAATACCTGGACGGGTCGGAAGCCGCTATCGCCTCAGCCCTGTTAATGGCTCCCTTCATGCCTTCTGATCCGGGTGTCAGAACCAGGTTCGCTCCAAATGCGGCAAGAACCTTTCGGCGTTCAATACTCATGGTATCCGGCATGGTCAGGGTAAGGCTATATCCACGGGCCGCGGCCACATAAGCCAGCGCTATTCCCGTATTGCCGCTTGTGGGTTCAACGATCCCGGACCCTGGTTTCAGCAAACCCTTTTCTTCAGCGTCCCAGATCATGGCCGCGCCTATCCGGCATTTTACCGAGTAGGAAGGGTTCCTTCCTTCTATTTTTGCAATAACATTTGCCTTTGATCCCTTTGTAATATTGTTCAGCCTTATAAGCGGTGTGTTACCTATGGATCTGGAATTGTCCATGTATATCCTTTTCATATTATGGTCTCCTTTTATAAAACTTCTATTCCCGTTATTGTAAAGAGTAATTCCTGTCGCTCGTATGCCCGCTCAGGAACCTTTATGTTGAGACAGTACATAAATCGCCTTTCTGGCAAAAAGATTGGGACAACAGGATATGATTCCGGAAGCGTCAAGAAAAACCGCATCCAGGATCGAATATCCTCTGTTGACGCAAAAAGCCTTAAAGTCCTTTATGCTAAGGAATCTCACATTTGGTGTTTCATCCCACGTGTAAGGAAGTTCGGGGGTTACAGGCGTTCTTCCACGGAAAAAAAGTGATGACCTGGACCATAGATGCGCAAAATTGGGGAACCCGATGATAACCCTTCTTCCTACCCTTAAAGATTCATCTATCACAAACCCTACGTTTTTCACCTGCTGCATGCTCTGGTTTAAAATAACATCATCAAAAGACCCGTCGGGGTAATCTGCCAGACCAGCTTCAATGTCACCCTGAAAAACAGTCAATCCCTTTTCCACACAGGATTGCACTGCCTCATCATCCAGCTCAATGCCCTGTACCTGAGCGTTGCGCCTATGAATGAGGAGTGACATGAGTTCGCCATCGCCGCAACCAAGATCAAGGACATTTGCCCTGTTGCTGACCATATCGCATATAATTCTGTGATCGATTTTTTCTGTCATACAATGTTCTTTCTTAATTAACTGCTGCAGCCATTCACAGAGCAGGTCGCCGCTTTATGATTCATGTCTTCCCCGAAGGTCAACTGAAACAACTTAGTGCGTGTTTCAGGGACAGTCCGAAGAAAATTCTTAATAAGCCTTGTCTGCTCTTCAACTTCAACCAGAAATGCATCATGACCCCAGCCTGATTTCAGTTCACAGTATGTCGCGGAAATCCTTCTTTTTCTCAGCACCCTTACAATATCCAGTGACTGCGGTGACGGATAAAGCCAGTCCGAGGTAAAGGAGATGACCAGAAACCTTGTATTCGTATCATTTATTCCATTAAGAAAGTTATCTCCTGACATATCAAAATAATCCATGGCCTTTGTGATATAGAGGTATGAGTTTGCGTCAAACCGCCTCACAAAGTTGTCGCCCCTGTTACGCAGATATCCTTCGACCTCGAAATCTTCTCCAAATGAGAAACTTAAACCTCCATTCTTTAATTTACGGGAGAACTTTTTCTCCATGGAAGAATCGCTCATATAGGTGATATGCCCGATCATTCGGGCCACGGAAAGACCGTTGCGGGGCTGCCCCTTGCCGTAATAATTTCCCTCATTCCAGTCCGGATCACTCAGTATGGCCTGTCTGGCCACCTCATTGAAGGCAATCTGCTGGGGTGAATGCTTCAATGCCGTGGCAATGGGAATGGCCGACCGGATTCGTTCCGGATACATGGAAGCCCACCCAAGAACCTGCATTCCGCCCATTGAGCCTCCTACAACGGAGAGAAGACGCTCTATTCCCAAAAAATCTATAAGATGTCGCTGGGCATTAATCATGTCACCGATAGTAATGAATGGAAAATCAGAACCATAGTGATTTTCTGTCTCAGGGTTGATTGATGAAGGCCCGGTACTTCCCTTGCACCCGCCTATAACATTGGAGCAGATCACAAAGTACCGGTCAGTATCAAATGCCTTTCCAGGTCCGATCATTTTATCCCACCAGCCCGGATTATTATCCTCCTGATGATTGCCTGCCGCGTGGGCGTCACCTGACAGGGCATGACACACAATTATAGCATTGGACCGTTCATCATTGAGCCTTCCGTAAGTCTCATAGGCCAGTGTTACCGGACTGAGCTTATGGCCAGATTCAAGCAGAAAGCCTTCGGGTTCATTTCCAAAGGTAAAATATTCTGTCTTTACAAAATCGGTATTGTTTAGATTCATGGCCGCACCTTCTCCAATGCCTGCCCTATATCTTTTGTGATATCATCTATATGTTCTATACCTATAGACAGGCGTATAAAATCGGGTGTTACACCGGTTGCCTTTTGTTCTTCTGCTGACAGCTGCTGATGTGTGGTTGTTGCCGGATGTATGGCCAGTGTCTTGGCATCTCCGATATTGGCCAGGTGTGATATCAGCCTGAGCGATTCAATAAAGGCCTTTCCTCCTTCAGCGCCACCTTTTACACCAAAACCTATAACAGCGCCGGCGCCTTTGGGCAGATATTTTAATGTCCGCCCATATTCAGGACTTGAGGGCAGTCCTGGATAATTAACCCATGTAACAGCAGGATGTTTTTCCAGATACTGAGCAACAGCCAGTGCGTTTTCCGAGTGCCTCGGCATTCTCAGATGAAGCGTTTCCAACCCCTGGAGAAACAGAAAGGAGTTGAATGGAGAAAGAGCAGGTCCAAGGTCTCTTAAAAGAGTTACACGCGCCTTGATGATATAGGCGATGTTCCCCATGGGTTTAAGGGCCTCCACAAAATTTAGCCCGTGATAACTGGGGTCCGGATCGGCTATAAGAGGAAATTTGCCGCTTGTCCAGTCGAATTTTCCTGAATCGACAATAACACCGCCAAGGGAGGTCCCGTGACCGCCAATGAATTTTGTTGCCGAATAGACCACGATATCAGCGCCATAATCAATTGGACGAAGAAGGTATGGAGATACGGTATTATCGAGCACAAAAGGAATGCCGTTTTTATGCGCCACTCCGGCTACTCCTTCCAGGTCGGTGACATCAAGTTTGGGATTGCCGATGGATTCGGCATATACAGCCTTTGTTTTTGGTGATATGGCCTTCTCTAAGGCCTCAAGGTCGTTTGATGGGAAGAACCGCACCTTGATACCCAGTCTGGGGAAGGTATAATGAAAAAGCGTATAGGTTCCGCCGTAGAGGTTATCCGCTGAAATGATCTCATCGCCTGCCCTGGCAATATTAAGGAGGGCCAGAGTAATAGCTGACTGGCCGCTTGCCACGGCCAGGCCGCCCACTCCTCCTTCCAGAAGCGCGATGCGTTTTTCCAGCACATCCGTAGTAGGGTTCATCAGTCTGGTATAAATATTGCCGAATTCCTTCAGGGCAAATAGATTCGCTGCGTGATCCGTGTCTTTAAACTGGTATGATGTTGTCTGGTATATGGGAACAGCCCTTGACCCTGTCACAGGATCGGGCTCCTGTCCGCCGTGAAGCGCCAGAGTATCTAAATGTAAAGGAAGTTCATTTGTTGTCATGTTTATATCTCCGATGTAAATATTGTTGGACTTTTTACGAGTTCATCAATATTTATCCTGCTATATTTTAAAAGTTTCCATTTTTTATGCTTTTCCAACATTTAACATCCTCTGAATACTCTTAAGCGCCATTACGCGAATAATCTCCGGTACAGTAACCTCATTTGTCATTTCTTCCAGAGACCACAGTATCTTTTCAAGGGATGTGAGTTTCATATTAGGGCATATTGCCCGCTTCGATGCGGGAATAAACTCCTTTTCCGGATTTTCCTTGTTTAAACGATGAATAATCCCGATTTCTGTTGCCACGATGATCTCTTTCGCGTCAGATTCTCTCGCAATACGGCATAATCCTCCTGTTGAGACAACATAGTCTGCCAGGTCTCTCACTTCTCTTATGCACTCGGGATGGGCTATGACAGGGGCGTCGGGGTGCTCCCCCTTTTCCCTGAGAATATCCTGCGGCAGTATCTTTGCGTGAGTCGGACAGTAGCCGTTCCAGGTGATGAATTCTCTGCCTGTAAGGGAAGAAACATAATCAGCCAGGTGCCTGTCAGGAACAAAGATGATCTCCTTTTCATTTTCCAGCACATCTCTCACCATGGATACTGCGTTCGCGGAAGTGCAACACAGGTCACATTCGGCTTTGACTTCTGCTGATGTGTTGACGTAACAGAGCACTGCAGCTTCGGGATGTTTTGCTTTTAGATTTCTGAGCTGATCTGCGGTTATCATGTTTGCCATGGGGCATCCTGCTCGTGCATCAGGCAGCAGAACAATTTTATCAGGCGAAAGTATTTTTGCTGTCTCAGCCATAAAGTGGACACCACAGAAGAGTATTATATCAGCTTCTGTTTTAGATGCTTCTATGCTTAGGCCGAGTGAGTCACCAACATAATCTGCAATATCCTGCACTTCAGGAATCTGGTAATTATGTGCGAGTATTACCGCGTTTCGTTCTTTTTTAAGCTTTTCTATTTTTTCAACCAATTCCATAGATAAATACCTGAAGAATCCACTCCTCCGCTCATGGCTGCCAGAACTTTTTTTGTCATTGCAGCAATTCACCCTTTCGTTTTCGGTAATCCTCCAGCGCCTTGGTTAATGCCTCTTCAGCAAGGACGGAACAGTGCATCTTGACAGGAGGCAATCCGCCAAGCGCTTCCGCGACAGCGCGGTTGGAAATCTTTGATGCCTCATCGATTGTCTTGTTCTTGATCAGTTCTGTCACCATGGAACTGGTGGCAATGGCCGCCCCGCAACCGAAGGTCTTGAATCTGGCATCCGTGATAACATCGTTTTCCACCTTTATCTGCAGCTCCATGATGTCTCCGCAAACAGGGTTTCCCACACTACCCACTCCATCCGGATTTTCAAATTCCCCTACATTTCTGGGATTTTTGAAGTGTTCCATAACCTTTTCACTGTACTTTTCCATTATTTATCTCCTTTGGCTGCCCTTTAATCTAGAATTTATCAGATCTTTATCTGTTACTTTTTTCTGTATAACGGCGACATTGCCCGCAATCTCTTAACGATTCCAGTAAGGGATTCGATAACATAATCCACATCTTCCTCTTTTGTCTGCCTCCCCAGGGTGAATCTCAGTGAACCATGAGCTGCTTCATGAGGAAGACCTATCGCCAGAAGCACATGCGACGGTTCAAGACTGGATGAAGAACAGGCAGACCCGGTGGAACAGGCGATTCCTTCCATATCAAGAGATAGGAGCAGGGATTCTCCCTCCACATAGGCAATGGATACATTGATGTTATTGGGAAGCCTTTTTGCCGAATGGCCGTTAAGGCTGCTGTCTTCAATTCTGCTGAGGATTCCGCTTATCATTCTATCCCTCAACGTGGTTAATCTTTCCGCTTCGGCATCAAGATCTTTCATAGCAAGTTCCGTTGCCTTTCCCAGGCCGACAATACCGGGAACGTTATGGGTCGAAGCCCTGCGCCCACGTTCCTGGTCTCCGCCATGCATAAAGGGGACTACCCTGGTTCCCTTTCGAATATATAAAAAACCGACTCCTTTGGGCCCGTAGATCTTGTGCCCGGACGCGCTTAATAGATCCACATTCATGGAGTCAACATTGACAGGCAAACGGCCGAAGGTCTGTACCGCGTCGGTATGAAAGGGAATGCCGTGTTCACGGGCGATTGCCCCTATCTCTTCAATCGGCTGAATCGCACCTATTTCATTGTTCCCGTGCATAACTGAAATTAAAATTGTTCCTTTGGTGATAGCCCTGTCAACCTGGGAAGGATCGACCATTCCTTTGGAATCAACCGGAAGCAGGGTTACTTCAAAGCCGTTTTTTGCCAGAAATTTGCATGGTTCCAGTATTGCGTGGTGCTCAATTGCCGAGGTAATAATGTGATTTCCCTTTTTCTGTCCGGCATATGCCATACCTTTGATTGCGAAATTGTCACTTTCAGAACCGCCGCTGGTGAAGACGATCTCTTCCGGATCAGCCCCGATAGATGCGGCAATTATCTTCCGTGCCGATTCAACGGCATATTTTGCGTCCTGCCCAAAGCCATGGAGGCTGGAAGGATTTCCGAAGTTATCGGTAAAATATGGCAGCATGATATCGAGAACCTTAGGGTCCACAGGTGTCGTGGCCGCGTAATCCATATATATCCGTTTCATTTTATCTCCTCATGTTTCATTATCTGTTAAGAGATCTGAAGGTTTCACCGGGATGATTCAGTAAAGATCAAATCTCATATTGGCCCACTTTATGTTTTTTTTTCAACGATTCGGTAGCCAGTTGACCGAGAGTCACTTCACTTAGTGCTTCTGAAATTTTTTCTCCTACTCTCTGCCAGAGGTCGCGTGTTGAACAGAAGGTTGTTCGATCACAGGTAGAAGGTTCTCTGACACAATCAACCAGGCATGTCTCTCCCTCCAGGATATCCACTATTTCTTTCAGAGTGATATTTGCGGGATCCCTGGCCAGGGTATATCCTCCATTAGCGCCCCTGGCCGAGAGAAGCAATCCTGCTGACCTCAGGGGGATCACAATTAGACTCAGGTATTTCTCAGATATGTCCTGCTCGGAAGCAAGATCCTTCAAAAAAACCGGTCCCTGTCCAAAATGCTCAGCCAGAGAAACCATAAGCCTTACTCCATATCTCACTCTTGTAGAAAGTTTCATAGTTTTATCCCTCAACGCTACTATTACTATCGTTTTACTAGTATTTTAATGATTTATGAATCTTTGTCAATAATTATTTTCCGGAGTCTCTTTCAGGGGTGCCAGAGTTTTATATAGCGAAGCATCGGGTTTAATACCCCGCCGCTTGCAGTGTGGCATTTCATTTAGATTAAAAAAAACAAACCCCTCGAATAATGAGAGGGGTTTGAAATAAACTACATCACATCCTTATCACTTTCTTCGATGGCCCTGTCTATTTCCGCTTTAAGCTGGGGGGGAAGTCCAGGGATGTCCACACTTAAAAATCCCCGTACGATTGTTGAAGTGGCTTCATCCTGGCTCAGCCCCCTGGACATGAGGTATGAAATCTCCTCCTGGGCTATCTTACCAACTGCCGCTTCATGTGACATCTCGACGCCATCCGCATGTCCCTCAAGTTCGGGAATCGCATGAATGAGTCCGCCGTTTAAAAGGAGTCCCTTGCACTCGAGGTGGGCTTTTATGTCCGGGACCTCTCCAATAAGATGACCTCTGGCGATAATCTTACCGCCGTTACTGATAGTCCTTGCGACAATCTCGGCCCTGTCGCCCTTTTCCTTGAGAAAAACCCTGCCGCCCAGGTCATATTCAGAACCGGGGCTTCCAACTATAATGCTGTAAAACCGTGCCACTGCATCCTTTCCAACCAGGTGAACGGTTGGGTACATCTGAAGGGATTTTACCGGTTTCATGCATATATAATTGTTGAGGAACAGTCCGCCCTCTTCCACCCTCGCCACAGAGCGGGGACGCACATACATCTCTTCGGCCCAGTTATGTATCATCGTGAAACTGAGCTTGGCGTTTTTCTTGATATAGAACTCCGAGATGCCCACATGAAGACCTGTCTTCATATGGGGAGAAGTGGAACACCCGGTGATTATATGGAGTTCGGAACCTTCTTCCGCGATGATAAGATTATGGACATTCTGCTGCAGCCCGTCCTTGTCCAGATACAGACATGCCTGAACCGGATATATGGATTTGCTGCCCGGAAGCGCACGGATCACATAGCCGTCATGAAGCCCGAGTTCGGCCGCTGCCGTGTATTTGTCCGTGTCCACCTGAGCCAGTTTCCAGTAGTATTCCTCCACCCAGTCATACTTTTCCAGGGCCTGCCTGATGGGAATAACCTCGATGCCTTCCTGCTGGGTATGACAATGGACAACCTCCGTATCCATCTGGAGATAGGTGCCGCTCCGGTCCTTCTGGGTCACATCAATGCCCGACATAATCAGACGTTTCTGCTCCTGCTCCGGAAGGTCACACATGTCTTCATCAGCCATGTAGGTATGGGGAACAGGTGCGTCATCAAATTTATCGAGATCTATATCAGGACCTATGGCCCCCTTTTTATCAATAGCCTTTTCCGCTTTCTGTCTTAATTGCTCTCTGTTATACATCTCACACACTCCTCATAACCGGATTGACCTACACAATTCAGGATTTCTCTCGGATTACTCACGCAGCTCAACATGCCGTCATAAAGCACCTGCCCCTTATCGCCTGACACATAGTCAAGTATATAGCCAGTGTGAGTAATGATAAGCCCCATCTTTTTTCTCTCTATCTTCGTCTGCATTCGGGATTTGTTATCTTCATGAAAACCGTTCCTCTGCAGAAGAGCGGCTATTGTTTTTCCAACCAGGGCCATGTTCTCCATATCTACGCCGGACTCAGGTTCATCAAAGAGCATAAGATCAGGATTCTGCGCCATCAGTTGAAGAAGTTCCGATCGTTTTATCTCTCCTCCCGAGAAACCGGCATTCACATCCCTGTCCAGAAACTGGCTGAAGTTTACGCGGCCGGCCAGCTCCTCCGCGTCAACTTCCTTTCCTGCGCAGAGGTTTATCATCTGCCGGGTCTTTAGCCCGTTGATGGTGGGAGGCCGCTGGTAGGACATGCCTATGCCAAGTTTCGCCCTTTCATCAATGGGCATACTGGTAATATCCTCACCCTTGAACATGATCTTTCCGGAAATGACCTTGTACTGGGGATATCCCATTATGGTCATCAGAAGTGATGTCTTGCCTGAGCCGTTCGGGCCGAACAGCATGTGGGTTTCACCGGGCTTAATCTCAAGGTCAATGTGCTTGAGAATAATCTTTCCGGCGAGTTCCACCCTCAGATCTTCAATTTGCAGCATATTCATACTCCTTTTTACAATTTTTAACCAAGCATGAGCATTCTATCAAGGGCCTTGCGCGCATGCGTCTTTATATTTTCCGGAACCTTTACGATATTTATTCTGCCCGGGTTTTCAAGTACGCGAAGGAGGTTTTCCGGATTGATCATGTACATATCGTGGCATAATGAATCATTAAGAGCAACTATTTTTCTGTCCGGATATTCGCGGCTAAGGCGGTTTATCAGGTTTATCTCCGTGCCTATGATTACAGTAGAGCCGGGAGATGCGTTTTGAACATATTTTACAATATAGCTCGTCGAACCCTTTTCATCGGAAAGGGCCACAACCTCCTGTGAGCATTCGGGATGGACAATTATCTTCGCGTCCGGATATGCCTCTCTCATCTTTTTCACATGTTCCACGGTAAAATGGGTGTGAACAGAGCAATAGCCGTCCCAGAGGATCAGACGGGCCTTTTTTATGCGCTCAATGGAGTTGCCTCCCAGGTTCTTCTTCGGATCCCAGACGATTATTTCATTCGAAGGAATACCCATGTCATTGGCGCTGTTCCTGCCCAGATGCTGATCAGGGAAGAAAAAGATCCTCTCACGCTGCTTAAATGCCCATTCAAAGGCTTTCGGCGCGTTGGATGATGTACATACAATGCCCTCGTTGCGTCCGCAGAATGCCTTTAATTCGGCATCCGAATTCATGTACACAACCGGTGTGATGGTGTCATCGCCCGTAATGGAGACAAGTTCCACCCACGCCTTTGTCACGTTTACAATATCCGCCATGTCCGCCATTCGGCATCCGGCCTTCATGTCAGGAATCTGTACGATCTGATTAGGCGAAGAAAGAATCTCCGCGCTCTCGGCCATAAAGTGCACGCCGCAGAAGACTATGTAACGGGCCGTTTCATCAGCCGCCGCCTTTCTGGACAACTCAAATGAATCGCCGATGTAATCGCCCAGATCGACAATCTCCATGCGCTGGTAGTGATGGGCAAGGATGATCAGTTCATCACCAAGCTCTTCTTTCAGAGCCCTGATCCTGTTTATTATTTCCGCGTCTTTTTGTGCCATATCTACATCAGTATCCTTTCTTCTCCTGAAAAAATTATCAGGTCTGTGTCATCATGAAGGCAGACGAGTGTCATATTCATCTCTCTTCCCAGGTCCACCGCCAGGGAAGTGGGCCGGGAGCCGCTGAGCAGAAAGGGTATTCCCGCCCTGTTTGCCTTTTGAAGCATCTCAAAACTGACCCTGGAAGAAAGAACCCCCATAAAGACATCCTCAAGCCTCCCTGACATAAGAAGGGTGCCGACTGCCTTGTCAAGGGCGTTGTGACGCCCCACATCCTCGGCCATGGAAAGGATATCAAGATCTCTGTTCAGAAGCATCACGGCATGTGTCCCTCGTGTAATGGGGTATAAATATTGAGTATCCGCAAGCCTGTTGCCCGCCTCGATCACCTTATCAAGGGGTATTTTTGTAATATCGGTCGCCGGTGTGAGAATCCGGGATATTCCGCCTGCTGAAACCTTTCCGCTTATACCGCAGCTTGCCTTGCTGAGAATCCCCCTGTTCTCAAACAGCGATGTGATCTTTTCATGTCTCTCGGGTTTCAGTTTGATGTCAGCGACATTCACATTCATATCCGCGTCTTCGCGAAATCCGATAGAAGCAAAATCATTCATATCATCAACAATACCCTCGGAAAAGCAAAAGCCCGCGGCAAGAGATTCCTCACCGCCCGGAGTCCGCATAATTACCATATAGGGACGATTTTCCACGACAATCAAAAGGGGTTCTTCATTTATCAGAAATTGAGAGGCCTTAAGATTTTGCACCCCGTCGTATTTTATAACCTTATACTCCTTTTTATTCGGAACAATGTTATCGGTCTTTAAAACCTTTTGTGAGCTTTGCATTCAAAAAATCCTTAAACTTACCATTATCATTTGTCTATAATTTCTACTGGGTCTCCGGTTTGGACATCTCCCCCTTCGAGAACCCTGGCAAATATTCCTTCTTTCGGCATTATGCAATCTCCGGCCTGATAATAAATGGCGCATCTGTTAT
>CAZJOB010000080.1:0-4231 GCA_964547435.1 uncultured Desulfatiglans sp.
CTGCCAGATCAGATCCTCTTTGGGAACCTCAGGGCCAAGATAGCGCACCTTTGGCCCCATATCCCGGTGAGTAAGTTTGAACCATGCCCTTGCAAAATCGTCCGCGAATTTATTGGGATTTTTCAGGTATCCCCGTGCGATCGGCCCATAGATCGGGTCAAATCGAAGAGAAAGGTCCGCTGTGGTCATCATGGGGCGATGCTTTTTTGAGGGATCATGCGCATCAACAATCATATCTGTTTCCCTGACATCCTTTGCCAGCCACTGATTTGCCCCTGCGGGGCTCTTGACCAGTTCCCACTCATATTGGAACAGTATCCTGAGATATCCCATGTCCCAGCTAACCGGATTCGGCTTCCAGGCGCCTTCAATACCGCTGCCTATGGTATCACCGCCTTTTCCGGAACCAAAACTGCTCTTCCAGCCCAGACCCTGCTCCTCGATGGGTGCTGCCTCGGGCTCAGGACCTACATGGGTTGCCGGGCCGGCGCCGTGGCACTTTCCGAAGGTGTGCCCGCCCGCGACCAGCGCCACGGTCTCTTCATCATTCATGGCCATGCGGGCAAAGGTCTCCCTGACATCACGTCCTGATGCAATGGGATCGGGATTGCCGTCCGGGCCCTCCGGATTCACATATATCAGTCCCATCTGAACTGCCGCCAGGGGATTTTCCAGATCCCTGTCGCCGGAGTACCTGCTTTTTGGTTTATCGCTAGTTGCCAGCCATTCTTCTTCAGAGCCCCAGTAGACATCCTCTTCCGGTTCCCAGACATCTTCACGCCCTCCGCCAAAACCAAAGGTCCTGAGACCCATCGACTCAAGAGCGCAGTTGCCCGCGAGGATCATCAGATCGGCCCATGAGATCTTTCTGCCGTATTTCTGTTTTATGGGCCAGAGAAGACGACGCGCCTTGTCGAGATTCACGTTGTCAGGCCAACTGTTGAGTGGCGCCAGACGCTGATTGCCTGATCCCGCGCCTCCGCGTCCGTCCCCCATGCGGTATGTGCCCGCGCTGTGCCAGGCCATTCGAATTAATAGCGGCCCGTAGTGGCCGTAATCGGCAGGCCACCAGTCCTGAGAGTCTGTCATCAGCTCATACAGGTCATTCTTAACCGCCTGAAAATCAAGTTTTTTGAATTCTTCGGTATAATCGAATTTTTCTCCCATGGGATTGCTCAGGCTGGAATGCTGGTGAAGAATTCTTAAGTTCACCTGGTCCGGCCACCAATCACGGCTGGATCTACCGCCGCCGGCAATGGATTTTTTGGACTGGCCCGTTACCGGGCATTTTTTTTCTTCGCTCATATTGATTCCTCCTTTCGATTATTAAAGATTAGAATGAATATTAATTGATAATTATTACTTTCTATTTTAAAGATATTTCCACAGATCTTTCAGGTCTATTTCTTCAATAACCGCCCGGCCTATTCTGTTCAGTAATACAAAATGGATGCCCTTCCCTTCCCTTTTCTTATCCCTCTTCATTGCATCAAAAAGCTGCTTTTTATCCGCATTGATCCCGGCAGGAAGTCTCATGTTTTTCAGCAGAAGCAATATCCTTTTGGCCTCCGCTTGCGTAAGAAGCCCTTTTGATTCGGAGATTCGGACTGCTGCAGCCATTCCCATGCCGACAGCTTCACCGTGTGTGATTCCGGTTACCTTTTCAAAGGCGTGTCCCAGTGTATGTCCGAAATTAAGTTTTCTTCGCTCCCCTTTTTCTTTTTCATCACAGTTTACCACATTCGATTTGATAACAACAGAATCGTAGACCACTCTTTCAATTATATCTCTTTCGAGATTGAATATACCCATGTAATTTTCTTCCAGAAAACTAAAGAGGACTGAATCAGCAATAAGCGCGTGTTTTACTATCTCTGCGCATCCGTTCAGCAATTCCTTTTCAGGCAGTGTCTTTAACAGGTCAGGATCACAGATCACAAAATCAGGCTGATTAAAGACACCCACCATATTCTTGTATCCCTCAAAATTAACGCCGTTTTTACCGCCCACACTGGCATCCACCTGCGAAAGGAGAGTTGAGGAGACAAAACCGAACCTTAAACCCCTCATGTAGATGGAAGCGGCAAAACCTGCCATGTCGCAAAGGATGCCGCCGCCCACTCCCAGAAGAAAAGTGGTGCGATCGGCCTCCATCCGGATCAGTTCGCCCAGAATAAATTTCACGGTATCCAGATTCTTAAGCCTCTCATTTGTTTCAATGGTAATAAACTTACCCTTCGGCATTTCATTTTTGTAAAGGTCATGGACTTTCTGATCAGCGATGACTACAACGGGGCAATCAGGAAGATAGGCGGTCACATTCCTGATGCTTTCACCTACCAGGATTGTTGAATCATTTTCGCGTCCGTGTATTACTCGGGATTTCATTTCTTATGACTTTAGCTGAAGGTTATCGTATATGATTCTTACCTGTCCGCACATCTCCTCAAACTGCTCAGGATAGAGAGATTGTGCTCCATCGCTCAATGCCTTAGTAGGATCATTGTGAACCTCGACCATCAGACCATGGGCGCCGACAGCCATCGCCGCCCTGCTTAAGGGAATAACCTGATCCCTTTTGCCTGCCGCGTGACTGGGATCAATAATGATCGGGAGATGGCTTTCATTTTTTACTACAGGAACAGCAGACAGATCAAGGGTGTTTCTGCTGTGATTCACAAATGTCCTTACGCCCCTTTCACAGAGAATTACCTGCGTGTTTCCTCCCGCAAGGATATATTCCGCAGCCATAAGCCACTCTTCAATGGTTGCCGCCATTCCCCTTTTTAAAAGCACAGGCTTTTTCGCCAGTCCGGCCCTCTTAAGCAGGCTGAAATTCTGCATGTTTCTTGTTCCTATCTGTATCATGTCGGCAGACTCTTCAACAAAATCAAAATTTTCAAGATCCAGCACTTCGGTTACCACAGGGAGGCCGGTTTCCTCCCTTACCTTTTCGAGTATCTTAAGCCCTTCCCTGCCAAGACCCTGAAAGGCATATGGTGAAGTCCTTGGTTTAAAGGCGCCTCCCCTGAACATATTGGCTCCGGCATCCTTTACCAGTCGGGCTATTGCAAGGGCCTGCTCCTCGCTTTCAACAGCGCATGGTCCGGCAATAATGGCAATATGCCCATTACCCACCTCTACATCACCGACCTTTACTATCGTCCCCTCAGGTTTGAATTCACGACTCACCATCTTATATGGTTTTGTCACGGGGATAGCATCCTTAACGCCGGGCATTCCGAGAAATATGGAACCGTCGATCGGCCCCTTATTATAAAGAATGCCTATAGAAACCCTTTCTCCTCCGGGAATAGGCCGGGGCGTATAGCCGGAATCTTTGATTAATTCAATGACAGAGGCGATCTGCTCCTCTGTGGCATTTTTTTCCATTACCAGCAGCATTTTTTATCTCCTTTGTAAAAAAAAGGACCGTGGGTTTTAAGGCCCGCGGTCCTTTAAGTTATACAGATTATTGATGAAAGCTTCAACTCAATTCATAAGGACTGCAAACCCCTCCCTGAAGCACTGCCAGCGCCACCACCAATAATGATTAATGAAAAAAATATTTTGCATATAAATACCTTGTTTATTTTTTTTACTTCTAGGATGTTAAATCTATAATTTTATGAAATTGTTTTGTCAAGTTATTTTATTGGATTTTGCCTTCAATTAAGACTTCCTTTTTACCGGAAGAAATGATAGCTTTACATTTTTCCATATATAAGGAGTTAGAAATGAATAAGAAATTATTGGCCATAGGTCTGTGTATTATTGTCCTTCTTATACTCTGGGCCGGCATCTCCATCTACCCGGACTGGCTCTGGTTTGAGAACCTGGGATTCTCCAGGGTGTTCCTGACCATGTTTTTCAGCAGGTTCGGATTCGGAGCCATTGTCTGGATTTTACTGTTTGCCCTTATCGGCGCGAATCTCTATTATGCAAAAAAATCGAGCGCCAGGCATATTAAAGAAGTAATCCTGCAGGGCAAAGAGAACTACACATCCCCCTTTGGCCTTTCCGAGGGCGCTCTTAACAAACTGACCATAGCCTTTATTCTTATTCTGAGTTTCGTGATAGCATCAAAGAGTTCGGCCCACTGGGATATCATACTGCGTTACCTGTATCAGGAGCCATTCGGCAGCTCGGATCCTGTCTTCAATAAGGATATTAGTTTCTACATATTCTCCCTGCCCCTGTATATTTATATACGAAACGGTTTATTGATACT
>CAZJOB010000080.1:4241-11953 GCA_964547435.1 uncultured Desulfatiglans sp.
GTGATATCCGGTCTGATAAGCCTGGGGTGGTATCTTAAAAACGGGATACTCCAGATCGAAGGCGACATTTCGCCGGCGAACGGCGCCCCCCCCTCTGTTCCATCAATAAAAATCACCCCCGGCGCCGGAAAACACATTATTTTTCTGTGCGGGATTATTGTGCTGCTTTTTGCATGGGGATATTTTCTGAAGGTGTATGAGCTGATGTATTCAACTCAGGGACCCGCGTTCGGCGCCAGTTATACTGACGTAAACATCAAGGCATGGGCATATCGTGCTATGATGATCGTATCAATCGGGTTTGCTGCCATACTTTTTATCAACGCATTTAACCTCAGGATGAAGAGGGTTTTCGTCAGCGGTGGAATATGGGTGGCAGCCATAATTGTCTTCACTTATATGATCCCGATACTGGCGCAGAAATTCATCGTAAAGCCCAATGAGCTTACCAAGGAATCCGTTTATATCTCCCACAACATCAAACACACCAGAGATGCCTATAACCTGGGAATGATAAATGAAGTGGCTTTTGATGTAAGTGACAAACTGAGTCTTGAGGACCTCAGGGACAATGATATTACGATACAGAATATTCGGGTATGGGATGAGCGCCCCCTGTTGCAGACCTACAAGCAGCTCCAGGCCATAAGACTCTATTATGATTTTAACAGTGCGAATGTGGACAGATACACTGTCAACAATATATATCGCCAGACCATGCTCTCTGCCAGGGAACTGGTAGCAAGTCAGTTGCCCCCCCAGGCCAATACATGGGTAAACAGGCACCTGATCTATACCCACGGTTATGGTGTCATCGCCAGTCCGGTGAATGAGGTAAGCAGTGAAGGATTGCCTAATCTCTTTATTAAAGACCTTCCTCCTGTCTCTGAACCGGGCCTTGAGGTTAACCGGCCGGAGATCTATTTCGGAGAAAAGACCGAGGATTATGTCCTGGTAAAAACAGACCAGCAGGAATTTGATTACGGCAAAGGTGATGAGAATGTCTACACAACCTACCAGGGCGATGGCGGCGTCCACATAGGCTCATTTACCAGAAGGCTGCTATTTGCCATTGAATTCTTTGATCCTCAGATACTGTTTACCGGATATCTTAATTCTGAGAGCAGGATTTTATACAATCGCCGAATACGAAACCGCTTAAACCTTATAGCCCCTTTTCTGGATTACGACAGCGCGCCCTATATGGTAGTGTCACAGGGCAGGCTCTTCTGGATGATGGACGCCTATACCACCACGGATATGTATCCCTACTCATCACGATCATTTCTGCCGAACGGAAACAAGCGTATCAACTATATTCGTAACTCCGTCAAGGTCGTAATTGACGCCTTTAACGGAAAGGTCTCCTTTTACGCCATTGATGACAAGGATCCGATACTTAAAACCTACTCAGCCATATTTCCAAACCTGTTTAAACCCTTTGATGAAATGCCCCTGGATCTTCAAAAACATATACGTTATCCTACTGACTATTTTAAGATCCAGGCCGGCACCTACACAAAATACCACATGGAGGATGTGCAGGTATTCTACAATCAGGAAGACCTTTGGCAGATACCTGATGAAATATATGGCGAGATCAGGCAGGCAATGGAGCCCTATTACATCATAATAAAACTGCCGGGTGAGAAAAAAGAGGAATTCTTCCTCATGCTGCCATACACTCCTTCCAATAAGGATAATATGATAGGATGGCTGGCTGCCAGGTGCGATATGCCCAATTACGGCAACCTTCTGGTTTACAGGCTTCCCAAGGATAAGCTTGTTTACGGCCCTATGCAGATAGAGGCAAGGGTCGATCAGCAGACAGAGATATCAAGGGAACTGAGCCTGTGGGGTCAGAGAGGATCAAGGGTTATAAGGGGCAATCTCCTGGCAATTCCGGTCAACGACACATTCATATATGTGGAACCTGTATATCTGGAGGCAAGGCAGGAGGAGGTGGGAAAACAGCCTGCTTCACCGCAGACCCAGACAAGGCCAAGAGGCATTTTTGCAAGACCTCAGCAGGCCTCCACAGGACAGGTTGCGGGGCGTGGTGCTTCAACAAGGACCGCTGCTTCACTCCCTGAACTGAAAAGGATTATTGTGGCGTTCGGTAACAGGCTGGTAATGGAGGAAACCCTGGACAAGGGGCTCACAGCAATATTCGGAGAAAAATTCATCCTGGAACAGCCCGCTTCGCAGGCCGAACTTCTCCCTTCACAGATAACTGGTGAAGATCGTTCAGGACTTGCCGCAAAAGCGCTTGAGCATTATAAAAAAGCAAAGGAATATTTAAGGCAGGAAGACTGGGCCGGCTATGGAAGTGAACAGGAGAAGCTGGGAGAGATATTGCTGGATCTTTCCAAGTAAGAAGTTTTGAAAATGAGAAGTTTAGAGGTTAAGGCTGCTTAACCTCTAAACTTCTCTGTTCCTCCAAATCTCAACTTCTAAGCCTCTCAATCCCTGAACATCTAAATTTTCAGATCACCCCTTTTTCATGGCTCTTGCCTCTGCCAGCAGTTCTTTAAGCAGTTTCCACACCAATCTTATTCTTCTTCATCCAGTTATACAGGTTGGGAAGAGTAGTATTATAACGCCTTGCGACAAAAGCCTTTGTGGACCCGTTTTTCAAAAGGGCTATTATCTCCCTTCGGTGTTTATCAAGCTTTGATTTTCCTGGTCCCCTTGGCCTGCCGATCTTAAGACCCCGCTTGGTTCTTTCCTTATAAGTTTCATTTTTGCGTATTGAATCAAAATGTTCCTCAAGCTGAGATATGGCATCTATAATTTTAAGAAATGTCTTTTCAGGTATAACATTATTTATTGAAAAATCCTCTCTTATTGAATGAAAATTAATGTTTTTTTGCCTGATAAACGCCATAATTGCCAATATTTCCACACAGGATTTCCCCAGCCGTGAAAGTTCAGGCACCAGAAAAAGATCATCTATCCCCATCTTTTCCATAACCGAGCCGATCTTCCGCTCTTTCCAGCTCTTTTTTTCATCCCTGCTCTCCTCCACAAAGACTACCTGGCCTTGTTTCTCCTGTCCTGCATACTGATTTACCTTTTTTCTGTCTTCTTCGCTCCCCGTAATACCCAAGTAGGCTATAGTAATAGGGACCCTTTTCATGAAACTTTCTCCATATAAAAATATAATATGAAATAAATTTTGATTCACTATATATAATCATAAAATAAATGTAAAGTTTTTTCTTTTTATACTTTAATTAAATGCTATTCCCGGCTTTTTAAAGCGGCAAATCGTCCCTGGATAGCCGTCTTATCTTCTTTAGAGCTTTTTGACAATTAAATAAAAAGGCCCTGATCAATACGCGTTAAGCATTATGGAATCAGGGCCTTCTTTTTTGGAAAATGGATACTAAACCGTTTTTACCCCAGTATCGCCTTCAGGTCTTCATCAGGAGTGCTGATAGGCATAATATTGAAGTTCTTAACAAGTACATCCAGGACATTCGGGGTTATAAACGCAGGCAGGGACGGTCCGAGCCTGATATCTTTGATCCCTAGATGTAAAAGTGTAAGCAATATGGCGCATGCCTTCTGTTCATACCATGACAGTATCATTGAAAGTGGAAGATCATTAACCCCGCAATCAAAGGCTTTGGCGAGAGCCACTGCTATCTGTATAGCAGAATATGCGTCATTGCACTGACCAATGTCCAGAAGTCTCGGGATGCCTCCGATATCCCCAAGATCTTTATCAAAAAAACGGAATTTACCGCATGCAAGTGTAAGTATGACTGTATCCTTGGGCGCTTTTTCCACAAACTCAGTATAATAGTTTCTGCCTGGTTTGGCGCCGTCGCATCCAGCGACCAGAAAGAAATGTCTGATGGCCCCGCTCTTTACCGCTTCTATTACCTTGCCGGCGACACCCATTACGGCGTCATGTCCGAAACCGCACATGACCGAACCCTTATCAGTGTCCTCTGTAAATCCCGTCAGTTCAAGCGCCTTTTCAATAACCGGCGAAAAATCCTTGTCACTTATGTGGCGAACACCGGGCCATCCGACAAGGCCTGTCGTGAAAATATTTTTGCTATAGACTTCCTGAGGTCTCTGAATACAATTGGTGGTCATGAGAATCGCCCCCGGAAACAGGCTGAATTCCTTTGCCTGGTTCTGCCATGCGGTGCCGTAATGTCCATAGAAATGTTTATACTTTTTCAATTCAGGATATCCATGGGTAGGAAGCATTTCACCATGTGTGTAAACGTAAATGCCCTTTCCCTCACTCTGTTTCAGTATCTCTTCCAGATCTTTCAGATCATGGCCTGAGACCAGAATGGCCTTGCCCTTTTTTGCGCCCAGGGGCACACTCGTTGGCACGGGGCTTCCGTATTTCCCGGTATTTCCGGCATCCAGGAGCTCCATTGCTAAAAGGTTTATCTCACCGCACTTCAGTGCCAGACCTACCCAGTCATTCAGTGTCAAATCTCTGTTAAACATCGAGGCAAATGCCTCGTGAATAAATCTATATACCCTTTCATCTTCCTTTCCGAGTATCTGGGCATGATCAGCATAGGCTGCAACACCCTTTATACCGAAGAGTGTCGTGTGCTGCAGTGCAAGAATATCAGGATCAATAGCGTCATCAGATTTGAGACCCACAGTTTCTCCTTTTTTAACCAGCGCATCAACATCATCAGCAGGGACATAAACAGCCGCATCATTGGATATCTCCCATTTTCCTCCTGCGACCTTTATCTTGCCCCTAAGATTTTCTCTGAGTTCCGCGCATTTTTTTATGAGTCTTACAAACCGCTGAGGATCAAAATCAACATTGGTTAATGTCGAGAATGTCGCCTCGCAGGTAAACACATTTACCTCATGATCGCTTATTCCCGCCTTTCTGCCCTCTACCGCATACAGGGACAACCCCTTTATCATATATATCAATAGATCCTGAAGGGCCGCCACATCAGGCTGCTTTCCACACACACCGATTTTGGTGCACCCTTCACCCTTTGCCGTCTGCTCACACTGATAACAAAACATAGTATTCCTCCTCCTTTTAATAGTTTTTTAACAAAGAAAGCCGTGAATTTTTAAGAGATATTATAATGAGTCTATGATTATTACCTTGACTTACGTCAAAAGGTTGTATTTTTTATTTGGAATAGACTTGATAATATGCAGATTTTATATCATTTTCGGCTGAAATAATATCAAAAAAAATATTCTGTCACAATCCTATAAATCATATATTGAGTTGAATATCTGCTTACATACCTGTTGACATACAACACCGGTCTCCATATACTCTATTTCTCAAAAAGGGGATGCTTATCAATTAATTCAACCGATGTTTTATTGCATTTTTTCCGTCATCTTTTTTTCATATCGAAAGGTTTTGAAATGAATCTATTATTCAGCGCTGCTAAATACATTCAACTCATTATACTGCTTTCACCTTTTTTACTGACGGCTTCGCCTGCATATTCACAGCCTTCAGGCGGGCCCTATGGTCCTGTGGACCAGTATTACAGCCCCCCTGATACGGGAACGGTCTATTATGTGGCTGCAGATGGCAAAATAGATTCACGTGGAATAGATATCACTGAACCCACTACAATAGAAGCTGCCATTGAAAGAGCGGCCACGGGAGATACTATTGTGATGAGGGGCGGAGTCTACCGCATAGGCAACATGGAGTTCAACCAGGGCATTACCATACAGCCCTATGGCGATGAGCGGCCCGTCATGAAAGGGACCCAAGTCGCAGGCAATTGGAGGCCCCTTGGCAACAATATCTGGATGACCAAATGGGAGAGACTTTTTCCCGCAAAACCCCTGTCATGGTGGCCTCGCGCATTTCAGAGCGTCAGGACCCCGATGCATCGCTTCAACAGCGATATGGTTTTTGTGGACGGCAAGATGCTTCAGTCAGCGGGGTGGCCCGGCGAAGTCGATGAAAAATCCTTTTATATAGATTATGAGGAAGGCCTGGTATATATCGGCGTTGATCCTACCGATAAGCTGGTTGAAATAACAGCCCATGACAGCGCTTTTGTCAGGACCACGGCAGACATTCACGGAAAGAAAAACGATCACAAAGGGCCGGTTATACGCGGAATCACCTTCACTCAATATGCTGACCGGGCCATTGAGATAGAGGGTAAAAGACGCTTTACCATCAACGAAGAGCGCACTGACGAGCCTTACGGTCCTGCGGAACCTGGAACATACGGCAGGGAAGTTGTAGGGACAATACTGGAAAATGTCACCATCACCTACTGCTCGCGTGTTGGAGGATTTTTTCGCGGGGACGGCCTCATTATCCGGAACTCGCTTATCAGTGACACCAGCACGGAAGGCATCTACATAATAGGCTCATCGGACGTGCTTCTTGAAAGAAACATTGTCCGGCGCAATAACATGGAATCCTTCACAGGATATTTCCCTTCAGCGGTCAAGATATTCAACCAGTCCCATCGCGTCACTGTTCGTGACAACCTGATACTGGAAAACCCTGATTCCAGCGGCGTATGGTATGACGTGGGCAATCATGACGGCGTATTTGTGAACAATTATGTGGAGGATGCAACCAACGGCTTTTTCTTTGAGATCTCTCAGGGTGTAACTGTCGCGGGAAATGTCTTTATCAACTGCGGACAGGGCGTATACATTCTGAACTCCGCGGACGCGAAGGTCTGCAACAACACCTTTGTTGATTCCACCGCGGCGTTTGAACGGAATCAGCGAAGCGCAGCGGCTGACCATTTCGGCTGGCACCCCGCAACAGGGCCCGATGTGGACGAACGTGAAGGACATGTTTTTGTTAACAATCTTATGGTTGCTTCGGATTCATTTCAGGAGCCGCTGCTTCGTTTCGGACAGCCCGCCATGCTGTGTGACAGATTGCCTGATCCACAGGCAAAAATAATAGAGGGAAATGTCTATGTACGCGCCGGCATACCGGAGACAAAATCAGTGCCGCTAATTCGCTGGAGTCCGGCAGAGGAAGATAATTGTTTGCTTGCATTTGAATCCCTTGACGATTTCAGAAATGCCGCCAAAGGCTTTGAAAAAACCGGGATGCAACTCGATATGTCCGCACGTTCGATTTTCAGAGGGCCGGATTTAAAAAGATACGACCTGCTTAAACCGCTGCCTGAAGCAAAAAACATCGAGATTATTCCGGAAGAAGTCCGTAAAATCCTGGGATGGAGCAGGAAACAGGCGCACTGTGTCGGAGCATACCCGGTTCAGTAGAAAGCCTGATTTGACAATCCTCTCTATTTAAGACCCTGCATCTGTCCGCTGAGCAGTGTGATATGGCCCATTTCTTCTCTGATGATATCATCTATTCTCTGTCTGCCATATTTTTCGGGCACCATGTCTTTCATTCCAAGGTAAAAGACAATAGATTCCTTTTCCGCCTCAATTGCAGACTTGAGTATCTCTATTAAAGATTTTCCAGGCATTTCCTTTTCATAGAAGACCCTTATATCCGCAAGTGCCTTAAGGTATTGCAGCGATTCATCATCAGGATCAAAAACAGTAGAAGATTTTTCAGCCTCGGAAAGAGATTTTTTCATCTCCAAAAATCTTTTCTCATGTTCATCTTCCATGGCTGCGAGATCAAGAAGAATTTTTCCACTTTCCGAACCTGAAAAAATCTCCGCGCTCTCCCTGTAAAAAGAAGCCCCGTTTTTCTCAATCTCAATAGCCATATCCAT
>CAZJOB010000081.1:0-11878 GCA_964547435.1 uncultured Desulfatiglans sp.
GCATAAATTTCTTTGCCCCTTGAAAAAGAAATAACATTATTTGAATATTTCTTTTTCCAGGCCCTGCGCGAGCATAAATTTCTTTGCCCCTTGTGAAGGGGTTATTGAGCAAATTGACTATACCGCCATGCTTTCTCAATCTGATTTTATTTCCTTTATTCCGAAGAAGAAAAAAGGCGACAGGGTTTCACTGCCCCCTGATGATTACGATAACAGGCTTATAGGATACTGCATTGTGTCACATGACGCAGACTGGGATCCCATTGAAACCTGTCTCCACTTTCAGGGACTGCTGAAGGTATCCATTAATTGAGGGAATAATCGTGGAAGAAAAGATCCTTACACCTCTCTTCTCATATATTGTACGTTACATGACGCGCACGCACAGGGTTCTTCCTGAAAAGATTCTTAACCGTTACATAGAAGGCATCCTTGAGAAACAGCCTGTCTTTCTTGATAGCGCCATGAGGTTCAATACCCCTCTTTATTTCTATGATGAAACGGCCCTCATAAGTCAGATAAGAGAATTCAGGGAGATATTCAACCGCCATTTCAACCGGTTTAGAACATTTTACGCCATGAAAAGCAACTCTCATATTGATCTGTGCAAAAAGGCTGTTGAGAACGGCGCCGGACTCGACGTTTCCAGCGGGATGGAACTGGCAAAGGCATTATCTGTAAAATGCGATAAGATTATCTTCAGCGGCCCGGGAAAGACGAACGAAGAACTTGAACTGGCAATCAAAAACCGGGACCGGGTGACTATCATGATGGACAGCTATGGCGAACTCAACAGAATTGTCACCTTGCTGGACAGCAACAGTCCCGGCGGTTGTCCGGTAAAAACCGGAATCAGGATACGCAATCCCTTTCAGAAAAACTGGAACAAATTCGGAGTGCCTCTTGCTGACCTGGGCCTGGTGCTGGGCAGGATCGCCTCTGAAAAGTCTGTTGAGGCCTCAGGCATTCAATTTCATACAAGCTGGAACATGGGTCCGCAAAGACAGTCTGAGATGATAAACGCCATCGGCAGGCATATCAGAGAAAAGATACCTTCGGATTGTCTGCGGGACTTCAGTTTTATCGATATAGGAGGAGGATACTGGCCCGAAAAAGGTGAATGGCTTAATCCTGAAAACACCTTTGCCGGAAGATTTTTCAGACTGCTTTTTCCTGCAATCAAATTTAAAAAAAGTCATTATTACATTCCAGCGGAAAGGCTCGACAGCTTCGCGCGTGAGATATCAAGGGTTATATCAGTACAGCCCTCTCCGATTCCTGATCTTGAGGTGTGGACAGAGCCTGGAAGATGGATATCGACTCCCGCCATGCACATCCTCCTGAGAGTGGTTGAAATAAAGGATTCGGGTATGGCTATCACTGATGGAGGCATCAACCTGCTGGGGTGGGAGAGGCCCTTAACCGAATTTATTCCGGTTATTAATCTTACACGCCCTTCCGTAAATGAAGTGAATATGCCGGTGTTCGGTTCCCTGTGCGCGCCCGATGATGTATGGGGTCTTTCTGTTTTCGGAAGCGGACTGGAGGCAGGAGATGTCCTTGTCATTCCGGACCAGGGGGCCTACACATATTCATTGCGCCAGGAATTTATTAAACCCGTTGCAAGAGTCATCAGGTGGAATGGAAACAGCCTGATTGAAATGGTATAGAAGACTAGGTTCAAAACCAACAGGAGGAATTTGTCGTGAAGGATGAAAAAAAGATCTGCATTCAATGCGAAAAAGAGTTTATCGTTACTGCTTTGGAAAAGGAACGCCTGATTTCCAGGGGTTTTGATATTCCAAAGCGCTGTGAGGAATGCAGAAGAAAAAAATCAAAGGCATCAAATGACGATGAAAGCAGGAACCCGAGAGATAAAAGAAAAAGGGGAAGAGAATTCTAAACCTTCTCCTTTTCAGGCCGGAAGTACAAAATAGAAATCATTTCCATTAGGTTCAGCCCTGTAACCTGCGACTCCATTATGCATCTCCACGACATCCTTAATAAACTGGAGACCATGTCCGGTGCCGTATTCATTCTCCGTATTCCCGCCCCTGTACCCTTCCTGATAAAGATTCTTTGCGTCTTTATTCGATATCGGGCTGCCGGTGCTGAACATGTTTAACTTGATGCCGGGCTTTCCCTTCGCGAAGTAATCCTTTAAAAATTCCATGCCGAAAGAGATATATTTTACAGGCCTGCCAAGCTCGTCCGGCGCCTCACGCGTATATTTTACTGCATTTGAAAAAAAGTTGGCATAAGCCTGGGATATAAGTCCCACATCTGCCACAACCATCATCTCCTTGTCGGCATTGAGAGCCACCTTGTTATTGATCGAGATGCCCCTCTCCTCCAGTTTTGGCAGGTAGCGGTTCAATTGAGGCTTAATGATTTTCTCATAGATATTAATCTTCTTAGGAACAAGGACATAACGGCCCTGTTCAAAATGGGATCTTCTCAAGAGGGTCTCCAGAAAAAGGCTGGTCTGCTCATAGTGGGAAAGTATCTGCTGAAACTGTTCTTCCATGGATTCATTGTTATAATTTAATTCCTTACAGAGTCTCTGAATCTCTTTGATTGTTTCAGCCCCTCCATCCTCGGTGCAATTGCTCCATCTGGCGCCTAATTCTTTTCCTATCTTTCCCGCCCTGTCTATCTTGCCTTTCATTCTTTTGAAATAGAGCTTAAAGAACATATTGGGGACAATAACATTATGACCTATATCGTTTACAAGACTCTTTATAAAATTTAAATGCTCTCTGTTCTTTTCATTAATAATCCGGTTATGAAGCTGAAAACCTATCCTGTTGACATATTTTTCAAAAAATAACTTCATATTTTCTGAAAGGTCCGAAACACCGCTTATTCCAAATATGCCCAGTATCCCGTCTTCGTTACTGCCTGAATTATCATCCTGCTGGCTGATATTTCCCTTAATGGGAACGAAAAAGGAATCTCCCTTAAAGACCGGTTCCCTTTTTATCTCAGGTTTATCCCATTTAATGAGGGGAGGAATATTATAAATATCTGCTGAATGACACATGTTTTTCAGACCGCCATCCGGCTCCAGGAGAGAGAGAAAGCATTCATAACCAAAAAAGACCTTGGGAACAAGAACACAGATACAGTAAAAATCATTCTGACTTTCATATTCCTGGGCCAGATCAAAAAAGGTCTTGAGCGCGCAGTCCTGAACACTGGAAAAGGCATATTTTTCATAGTCCCTGATTTTTTCGGAGATCCTTTTTTTTAATTTCAAAACACTGTCTTCCGGATATTTGTTAAGATTTCTCAAGACACACCCCTTGATATATTTGTTAAATAACAGTACCTTTTTAACTGCATTAAAACGAAAAAGATGTCAAATCAAAAAGGGAGATCAAATTATGAAAAGCTACCGAAAGGAACTCTGGTTCAATGTACCGGCAAGAAGGGGTTTTATAAACATAACCCCTCAGGTGGAGGAATGTCTGAGAGAGAGTGGCATAAAAGAGGGTTTTATCCTTGTCAATGCTATGCATATTACGGCCTCTGTCTTTATAAACGATGATGAGTCGGGTCTGCATCATGATTATGAAGCGTGGCTTGAAAAACTGGCCCCTCATGAACCGGTTTCACAGTACCGTCATAATGTCGGTGAAGATAACGCGGACGCACACATGAAAAGGCAGGTCATGGGCCGTGAGGCAGTTGTAGCCGTGACTGAACGAGGACTGGATTTCGGCCCATGGGAACAGATCTTTTACGGCGAATTTGACGGCAGAAGGAAAAAGAGGGTCCTGGTCAAGATAATCGGAGAATGATGCTTATCCAATCAAACACAGGTGTTTTTGATGGATGCCTTTAGCCGTTAACATTAAGTTTTCCGCCTAAATAAGTAAAATAATGCCCTGAGCCTTGCCCCATGCGCCATTTTGTGCGCAGCCGGATACTCCCTGATTATCTTCAGCAACCTTATTCACAGTTGACACACTCACACCTTTTACCTATACTTCGGTTTTAACATAAGCAGTTTTTATGCGGGTCATGTTACTCATAACTAACTGACAATATTGTTTTTTTTAAGGAGGACATCATATAGCAAAAGAAGTGATCAAATCCGACTGCATCCTATGCATTAATAGCTGCGGAATCGACGCCTATGTTGAAGACGGAAAGCTTGTAAAGGTCGAAGGGATGAAAGAACACCCCATCAGCGAAGGGGTTCTTTGCCCCAGGGGAAAAGCCCTGCCTGAGTGGGTCTATTCCCCTGACAGGCTTAAACATCCGATGAAAAAGACTGTCAGCGGAGGATGGAAGCGAATCTCCTGGGATGAGGCCCTGGATACCACTGCCGTTAAACTGAAGGATATCAAGGAAAAATACAGGGCCAGGGCGCTTGCTGTCTATACCGGTTCCCTTGGAACAGAAAATATTGAACTGGCAGCCTTTGCGCAGAGATTCAGGGGTGTCTATGGGACACCCAACCTTCTATCTGTTGAGGGCAACTGCTTTCGTTCCAGGATCATGGCAAGACAGATGACCTTCGGAGGATATCCCATTGAAGAGCCCTGGAAATCCAGATGCATCCTCGTTATGGGCACCAACATGGACAATTCCAAGATTACGGTGGGCAATAAGATCTACCGCGCTATCGATGCGGGAACCCTTGAACAGATTATTGTGGTTGACCCGAAAAAGATACCCATGGCTGAAAAGGGTATTCATATAAGGATAAGACCTGGAACAGATACGGCGCTCTGCCTGGGCATGTTGAACGTTATTTTATCCGAAGGTCTTGAAGACAAGGAATTCGTAAAAAAATACACGATCGGCTTTGACAGGCTGAAAGAACACGTGAAACAGTATCCGCCTGAAAAGGTTTCTGAAATCACATGGGTACCGGCTGAAGACATCATCAGGATCGCCCGCATCTTCGCTACCACAAAACCGGCATCCATAGTCCCGGGAACCTGCTCCATTGACCAGCATATAAACGGATTTCAGGGTAACCGGATACATGCCATTATGCAGGCTGTGACCGGAAACGTGGATATCCCCGGCGGATGGGTAAATATTCCATTTATCAGGCTGGGCGATATGAGGATGACGGAAATCAGCGACCCTATAGGCGCCAATGAGCACCCTATGTTCAGGCGTTTCTGGGGCAGGACATCCCCTTACGGCCAGCAGATGCTTTTTGCCGATGCAGTACTGGATGGAAACCCTTATTATATTAAGGGGCTGATATGTACAGGCGGCAACCCGGCAGTGACCCTTCCTGATTCGGGCAGGATACGTGAGGCCATGAAGGCCCTTGATTTTATGATGGTTTCTGATCTCTTCATGACTGAAACAGCCAGACTTGCGGATATTGTCTTACCTGCGTGCAGTTTTCTTGAAAAGAGCGGAGTGGGATATGTCTATGGCGTTACAAACTGTATCCCCTATGCCATGGTAAGGAAAAAGATAATCGAACCCATCGGCGAGAGCTGGCCTGACTGGAAGATCTGGACAGAATTGGGAAGAAGAATGGGATATGAAGAATTCTTCCCATGGAACACAGAGGAAGAGATTATTGATTTTTTCCTTGGACCAAGCGGGCTGACAAGGGAACAACTGACTGTGGAACATCCGGAAGGCGCCTATTACGCAGAAAAGAGATATATTCAGGGCCGATACCGGACGCCTTCAGGCAAGATAGAATTATATTCCGAAACACTGGCTGAAAACGGTTACGATCCCATACCTCATCATGTTGAGCCCAGCAAAAGCCCGGTCCGCACGCCTGAATTATTTAAAAAATATCCGGTAATTCTGACTACCGGCACACGAATACCGGAATACACCCATACCCAGTTCAGAGGTATTCCGACCATGGAAAAGACCGCGCCTGAACCTGTGGCCGAGATCAATCCTGAAACCGCAGCGAAATACGGCATTTCGAATGGCGATATGATGACTGTCGAGACAATAAAAGGTCAGATCAGGATTAAGACAAAGACTGTGGAAGAACTGGCGCCCGGTATTCTCAGCATTCCTCACGGATGGGAGAAAGCCAACGCGAATGAACTCACGGAGCTTGAGCCAAGGGACCCTGTCACAGGTTATACAGAGATGAAATCCTTGCTTTGCAGGATAAGCAAAGTTGCGTAAAAACAATAAAAAAGGCGCCTGGAGAAATATCTTTTTTCTGCCTGCGCCTTTTTATTTTATCAGCCGATTTTAATCCGCTTGAACGAATGAAACGATTATTTTAAACATCTTACAATAAATGTTGTGGTGCAATCCATACGAGATTCAGGCTTGCCCGGTGTTCTACCTGCATGACTGAATAACATTTGTGTTATGCAGGAATATCAGGCCAGTGACAAAAGCGCCCGTTTAACAAGCGTCTTTGCGATCTGGACCTTGAACTTGGATTCCTTCATAGGCCTGGCATCTGCCACAGCAGCTTCCCCTGCCGCATCAGCGGTCTTTTCATCAATCTTCTTTCCCTTTATCGCCTCTTCCGCCTTTGTGGCGCGGTATGGCTTGGGCGCCACCGCGTTAAGACATATGCGGGGGCTGCCGCCGCCCGCCATCACGGCGCAATTGACAATAGGAAAATCGATCGATTTACGAAAGGCGAATTTTATGAACGCGCTTTTTGCTCCCTTCGGGGGCGCGGGAATATGTATCTCCTTTATAACCTCATTCGTCTCAAGGACCGTATTGCCCGGCTGCTTGACGTCAAAAAAGTTCTCCGCCTCTATCGTCCTTCTGTCAGTCACTACTCTGGCGTTCAGGGCGATAAGGGCAGGGGCAGTATCGCTGGGATTAACAGCAATACACCGGTTGACAGCGCCGAAGATTGAGTGATAACGGTTGTCGCCCGTCATGGCAAAGCATGTCTTACCCCCTTTTCGAATACAGTCAAACCGGTTTTCCGGTTTTCGGAAATACCAGCAGCGGTGAAGCTGCGTTATGTTGCCACCGATAGTCCCCATCTCACGAACATGGGGGGTCGCGACCCTTGAGGCCGCCTGTGAAAGCGCCGTGTATTTCTTCTGAACGGTCTTATCGGCAGCGATATCGGCAAGGCGGGTGGCGGCCCCGATCTTCAGCATACCTCCCTCTTCTTTGATAAAATCCAGACCCGGGACAGTTTTGATGTTGATTACAGTCGAGGGATAGGTGGGAAGGATGTTGTCCTTGAGAGTGTCAAGAAGATCCGTCCCGCCGGCTATTATGGCTGTTTTACCATCTGCAAGGGCGGTACTGACCTCTGCCAGTGATGTAGCATTCGTGTGATTAAATGGTTTCATATATCTCTCCTTTTTTTAACAGGATTCAAGGTTTTCAACCCTAAACCGTATACCGTAGACCATATGTATATATTAAGCCTTCCCCAGCGCCTTAAGAACCTTGTCCGGCGTTGCCGGTGGATCAATCCATTTTCCTATTGCGTTATAGATTGCAGCAATAACCAGATGCGTATTTGCCAGTGAATGACTTATACCGTTAGCGCCATAACAGGCATTTCCTGCGCGTGTTTCAAGCAGTTCAATATCAACCGGTGCGTGATCCAGAATAGTCGGTTTTTTATACTCGAACATATTTGTACTCAACCTTACACCGGTTTTCTGGTCAAATATGAAATCTTCATACAACTGGCATCCCTCGCTGAAGAACATTACCTGTTCGATCTGACTTTCAAGTGATGTGCGGCGCATAATCTTGCCAGGATCAGCTGCAACACCAAATTTGATGATTTCAACTTCACCTGTATCAGTATCTACTGCCACCTCGCACATGGCAACGTTCATGGTATCCAGCTGATGGCCCATCTTGGTCCACAGGGCATCCGGCGGCTTGCCTGAATATGTTGCATATAGATTAGCCTTGACAGCCTGCCCAAGGGGAAGGCCGACGCTCGGGTCGGATTTCAGAACAACTTTTCCATCCTGCATATCAAGCTCTTCAGGTTTTTTGCCCTTAAACGGGTTTGGTTGTTGTTTTTGCCCTAATCCTCCAAATCCCCCGAATCCCATGGCAGGCGGAGGATTATTCGCCTCATCAACAGCCGCTTCAAGAATTTTCTTCTTCAGGATATTTGCGCATTCTTTTAAGGCCCAACCGGAAGCTGTTGTCCCGTCGCTTCCTCCTCCATATGGTTTGTAGGTGACATGATGATCAAGTGTGGATTTAATATCCTCATATTTCAATCCAAGTTCTTCGGCCACAACCATCATATTCGCTTCCTGGATATAGTTACCGATGACAGCCCCGGCCGAATCCAGATGTACAGCACCATTTCTAAGTTCAAGTTTAGGATTGTAGGATGAGAAGGAATGTCTCGGGCACTGATTATACCTGAAGCTTGCTCCGTGCAACCTGCCATCTGTAAGGATCTTTTTACCCGTTGCATGCCAATTCCAGTTCATCATCTTCTTTGCTGTCTCAATACATGCCTCAAGGCTTGGAAGAGGGGCTGGATCATCCTGGGATGTTGGTCCGTGAACATTAATCCTTGCTATTTCAATGGGATCCTTTCCCAGTTTTTCAGCAACTAATAGTATAGCAACGGTTATAGCATCCCAGTTCATCGGGTTATGCTGGCCGCTGGTCCACATCTTGCCACGGTTGCTGTCAACCATATCCATGTTCTGTCTGACATTTTTGCATCTGGTAGTATAATAAGGGCCGAAACTCTGATCCATTGATGTCCCAAAGTTAGTACTGCCCTGGATCCCTGCATCGGCAATTGAAAAATCATCTATAGCGGTAATAAGACCGTTCTTTTTAAAACCGACCTTAAGATGTATATACCTGAGGTTAAGATTGAAATCATACTGGTCGTAACGGCTGTTAACGCACCTGACAGGCCTTCCGGTTCTCTTCGCCAGCAGAGGTGTTATTAGCTCAGTTTTTCTTGTTCCCCAGTCACAGTATCTTCCACCTACAAAAAAACATTCCTGAAATGCCTTATCCGGTGATACCCCGGCCATCTGTACTGCCTGTCCATGGCCCCATGGCACCCCTTCAATGCGAAGATTTTTCCCCGGCCCATAGTAGGGGCTGTCAAACCAATAGGCTACAGAGCCCATGGGGTTGGGTACGTGTCCTGCAAAGGAAGGTGTATTCACATCACATTCAATAATGTGATCCGCTTCCTTGAAACCTTTCTCAACATCCCCGGCATTATTCTGGGTGGAATATGAAACATTTCCCTGCTTGGGTTTATTATTGCCCCCCCCTCCTCCAAACCCACCAAAACCGCCACCGCCCTGTGGGGCAGGGGGACGAATAACGGGGGCATCAGGCTTTCTTCCTTCAAGGATATCTACAACATGAGGTAACACTTCCCATTCGCTGTCCCTGGTGAGTTGTCTCAATGCCTCTTCACAGATATCTTCATTCTCAGCCACAACGATTGCGCCGATTATGCCGCCTTCCTGGTCTGCAGTATTGGAAATAAATGGCTGGGGTGGCCCCATCATAAAACCGCCGCCTCCGCCGTAGGTTTTGATGTCGTCATCTTCCCATGTGAGTATATCCACAACCCCGGGAATCTTCATGGCATTGCTGATATCCATTTTTTTTATTCTGGCATTGGCATAGGGGCTTCTAAGAAATTTTGCCTCGAGCATATCCGGAAACACATAGTCAACCCCGAATTTTGCAATGCCTGTTGCCTGGGACCAGGAGAGCCTTCCCGGCAGGTTCGGCTTTCCCACCACCTTGAAATTTTCTCTCTGTCCGTTTACTCCTACTGTATCAGCCATACTATGCACCTCCATTTATTGCCGGGGCTGCTTCAAGAATGGCGGTCGGGTGACGGTGGTAGGTGCCACAGCAGCAGATGTTGCCCGCGAGGGCCTGCTTGCAGTCTTCCTCTGTCGGTTTGGGATTTTTTTCAAGCAGATTTTTAGCGGAAACAAGGAATCCTGGTGTGCAGTAGCCACACTGCATGGCGTCCCATTTGCAGTAGGAATCGATCAGGGGCCTCCACTTGGGATCCGCTGCTATGCCTTCAATGGTCTGTATGGACTTTCCTTCACACTCCACTGCCAGTGTCATGCAGGACAGGACTGCCCTTCCGTCCATGATCACAGTACATGATCCGCAGGCGCCACGGTTACACATCTGTTTGGCCCCTGTCAGGCCAAGTTTGAACTGCAGCGCCCGCTGAAGTGTCCAGTGGGGCTCTATCAGCACTTCGCAATCCTGGCCGTTTATGTTGAGCTTCGTTGTAACAGGCACCACATGTTCGGGATGGTCTGTTTTAAAATGATTTTTAAGTTCCGCGAAACTCGCGAAGTCTTTATTACAGACCGGGCAACGGAACTGGGTGACGGTTTTGGGTATCGCTCTGACAGCCTCAGCAGCCTGTGCCATTTCAGGCCTCAAGGTAACACCGGCTGCCCCAAGAGCGCTGCCCCCTATGATCACTCCCGCGTTTTTAAGAAAATTCCTGCGGTTAACATTACTTATTTCTTCCGTCATAGTAGGTCCTCCTGAAGTTGAGTTTTTGGTAAGGTAATATTTACAACACACTTTATAAGAGAACAGGTTTTTGTGTCAACTAAAAACCTGACCGTGATATGTCCTGAATTAAGCCTCATGTTACTCTCTTTTGATCTTTTTAAGGATTAATCATATTAATTTATCTATAATTTGTTGTAATTTTGATGGATCAAGACCAACCGCAAATGTATTGAAATTGCCGACGGTTTTTACATCATCCGATTCCGGTTCAGGATTCATGATCACAGCAGTGCATCCCTTAACCGGTTTCATGATCTCCACTCGTTTTTGCACCTGGCTGACAGTCTCTGAGTCGGCCAGGTCCTGTTCCATCAGGAACTCTATCATCATATCAGGGCCCTTGATCGTGCGCGCATGAATATCGGCAAATACCGGTATCTTTTTTAGGTCATTAACAACAGAAAGGAATATCATCCTGTAATCGAGGACAAAGGAGGTATCGCCTGTGCGGTCACTCGTTTTTTTTGGAGGCTCGAACGGTATGTAGTAGGCGCCCACCTCCCTCGCAAGAGGCATTTTAACGGCAATGTGCGTATCGAGTTTTTTTGAATGCAGAATAAATTCAGGAATGCGTTTGGCCGGGTGGTGGAATTGCCTTCCGAAAGCAATCTCCTTAAGTTTCACCACAAATGGTTCAAAGTCCTCATCAAGTTCAACCCCGAATGCCTCATCCGGCTCCAGCATAAGAATCAGGGAAAGAGCCATCCAGGATTCATACCCCAGCCGAAACATCTCCCAGGCGCCGGAAACAAGGTCATTGTCCGCCATTCGTTCAAAATCATCTTCTGGAATTCTTCCCTGCACCATTTCAAACAACCTGCGGAAGATTCCTCTGCCCAGGCTCTCTTTCGGATTGTGCAGAAAACTGGAAAGATCCACCGGCAATTCAACATCTTTAATCCCTAATATCCTTGTCAACTCTTTTTCAGCCAGAATATAATTTCTGCAAATGGTGTCCATTTCAACAGGCAGATTGCCAAAACGCTCATTTACGAACGCATTACGAACATCATCGAAGCGTTTATAGAATCCATCACGCAGATTCTCCGGTATGGATACCTCATTCATATCAATGTATATGCCAGGATTCGACTTGATATAATCCTTAAGAACCTGGTATTTCTGATTCCAGACTTTTGCTAAGTGCATGATTTTATCTCATTTTTTTATTTTAATAACTTTAAATATTGAACCTGTTATTTCGGTAATTAAAAATATCCCCTTAAAGCACCTTTTCCGGGCAGACACGCAGGTCTGCCACTACAGAATTTTATGACCATTGACACAGAACCATGTCAACCTGTAGGGGCAACCCCCCATAAGCGCTAACTTGTTATTAACTCTCCTTGCCGGCAATATGCCCGAGATA
>CAZJOB010000082.1:0-11623 GCA_964547435.1 uncultured Desulfatiglans sp.
CCTGGCAAGCCTTACCTGGGGCGCTGTATAGTAGAGATTGGAGACATGCACCAGCTCCTTTGCCTGTTTCTCAAGCGCTCCGGTCACCACGGCCGAACTGTGGCCAAGGGCGCAGACCGCTATACCTCCTACAAAATCCAGATATTCCTTTCCGTTTTCATCCCATACACGGCAGCCTTGGCCGCGAACAAGGGTTATTGGAAAACGTCTATAGGTCTGAAAAATGTATTTGTCAGCCTGGGTCTGTATATCTGATTTATTATCAGCCATTTTTTTTATAACTCCTATTTAATAATCTCTGTCCCTATTCCACCCTTTGTGAATATCTCAAGGAGAATAGCGTGACTCATACGGCCATCAATAATATGGGCCTTTTCCACACCGCTTTCCAGCGCGTCCACACAGCATCTTATCTTGGGAATCATTCCGCCCTGAATCGTTTCGTCACCTATCAACTGATCGATCTCCCTTATGCTTATTGTTGAAATCAGATTTCCCTGTCTGTCAAACACCCCTTCTTTGTCTGTCAGCAGAATCAGCTTTCTTGCCTTCAGGGACGCCGCGATATGCCCTGCGACAAGGTCCGCGTTAATATTGTATGTCTCCCCGTCTTTACCAACACCCACCGGGGCTATTACAGGAATAAACTGGCTCTCTATCAGGCTCTTAAGCACATGGTTATTGATAGATTCGACCTCGCCTACCATGCCTATATCGATTATTTCCGGAGGCTGATCTTTACCCCTGCTCTTCATATATTTCATTTTCCTCGCGGTAATAAGCTTTCCATCTTTTCCTGAAAGACCGACTGAATTTCCCCCATGCCGGTTTATAAGAGACACTATCTCCTTGTTTACCTTCCCTACCAGAACCATCTCCACCACATCCATGGTCTGTTCATCAGTTACACGCATCCCGTCTACAAAATGAGATTCAATGGAAAGGCTTTTAAGCAGCTTGCCTATCTGCGGTCCGCCCCCGTGAACAACAACCGGGTTCAGCCCCACATATTTCATAAGTATTATGTCAAGGGCAAAATCCTTCTTGAGGTTTTCGTCCACCATGGCATTTCCGCCATATTTAACCACTATTGTCTCATTACTGAATTTCTGAATATAGGGCAACGCCTCAATAAGCACATTGGCCGTATCCGGTATCTGATTGTCCATTTTCTCACTCATAATATCTTTTTATCCGTATACCGTAAACCTTACACCGTAAACCTTATAATATGTACCTGCTCAGATTCTCATCCTCAAGTATATCCTTCAATTTATCACTCACATATGCGGAATCAATAATCACCTTCTTTGTTTCAAGGTCAGGTGCGTCAAATGACACCTCATCCAGTAGTTTCTCCATAACAGTATGCAGACGTCTGGCGCCGATATTCTCCATTCGCTCATTGACCTGTGCGGATATCGAGGCGATTTCCCTAATGGCAGAGTCCTCAAAAACCAGTTCTATCCCTTCAGTATCCAGCAGGGCACTGTATTGAGTTGTCAGGGCGTTCTTAGGCTCCTTTAATATCCTTATAAAATCCTCCATTTCAAGGGAATCCAGTTCCACTCTGATAGGGAAACGGCCCTGCATTTCCGGCAGGAGATCAGAAGGCTTGCTCGCATTAAAGGCGCCTGCCGCGATAAACAGTATATGGTCTGTCTTTACCATGCCGTATTTGGTAATCACAGTGGAACCTTCCACAATCGGCAGCAGGTCTCTCTGCACCCCTTCCCTGGAGACATCAGGCCCATGACGGGATTCCGAACCTGCTATCTTGTCCATCTCGTCAAGGAATATTATACCATTCTGCTCCGTCATCTGTATAGCTTCCGATATCACCTTTTCCATGTCTATCAGTTTCTGGCACTCTTCCTGAAAAAGGACCTCCATGGCTTCAGGCACTTTAAGCCGCTTTTTCTTGTTTCTTCCTGGAATAATATTGCCGAACATCTCTTTCATGTTGAATTCCATCTCTTCAATTCCTGTGCTTGAAAAGATCTCTATCATCGAGGGTGTCCTGTTGGCGACCTCCATTTCAACATACCTTTCATCAAGTTTTCCTTCACCGAGCATCTTCCTTAATTTTTCTCTTGTCGAATTATCTCCGGTCCTGTCATCCCTGACAATCTCAGGTCTGTTTTCTGTTTCATCCTCTTTTTTTTCAGGGGAAGAATCACCCTTTGAACGAGGGAGCAGAAAATCCAGAAGCCTTTCCTCTGCCAGTTCTTCAGCCCTCATTTCCACCTTCTCCTGCTCTTCTTTCTTTACCATATTGACCGCCAGTTCGATCAGGTCTCTGATCATGGATTCAACATCGCGGCCCACGTATCCCACCTCAGTGAATTTTGTGGCCTCCACCTTTATAAAGGGTGAATTGGCAAGCGTTGCCAGTCTTCTGGCTATCTCTGTCTTACCGACACCGGTCGGGCCGATCATTATAATATTCTTTGGGGCAATTTCATCCCTCAGATCAGGATCAACCTGCTGCCTTCGCCACCGGTTCCTAAGCGCGATTGAAACAGATCTTTTTGCCTGATTCTGGCCGATTATATATTTATCGAGTTCCGCTACTATCTCTCTGGGTTTCAATACCTTAACAAAATCATTTTCCATTTTATCTAATTCCTTAATATTCCTCATAATTTCTTAAGTTCGTGAACATCAATCTCGTTATTTGTGTATATACAGATAGACGCAGTAATTTCCATTGCCTTTCGGGCAATGGAAAGGGCGTCCATATCCGTATTCTCTATCAAAGCCCTTGCTGCGGCGAGTGCGTAAGGTCCGCCGGAACCAATGGCAGCCACATCATCATCCGGTTCAATAACATCGCCGGTGCCTGATATGATAAGGGTATGTTCATTGTCCATTGCAAGCAGAAGCGCTTCCAGCCTCCTCAATATCTTATCCGTGCGCCAGTCTTTGGCAAGTTCAACAGCAGCCTTTGTGAGTTTCCCATTATACTGCTCCAGTTTTCCTTCAAGCCTTTCAAAAAGGTTAAAGGCGTCAGCGGCTGCTCCCGCAAAACCTACAAGGACCCTGTCCTTAAACATATAACGCACCTTTCTGGCCTTTTGCTTCATTATTGTTTCTCCAAGGCTTACCTGACCGTCACCTGCCATAGCGCCTTTTCCGTTTTTCCTGACCGCCAGAATGGTAGTCGCCCTTATTTTTCCCAAATCCTTCGCATTCATGTGTCTTTGACCTCTTTTTAAGATGTGGATTATTATTAATCCGTTTTATTACTTTCTGGGGTGGGCCTTATCATAAACACTCATGAGCCTGTCAAGGCTCACATGTGTGTATTTCTGGGTAGTGGAAAGACTGACATGCCCCAGCAGTTCCTGAACAGAACGTAAATCAGCGCCCCCGTCAAGAAGATGGGTCGCGAATGTGTGTCTCAGTGAATGAGGTGTAATATCATTCATTATTCCGCACTCTCTAACATATTTCTTAACAATATTGTCGACACTTCTGGGAGTAAGCCGCCCTCCCCTGTAGTTGATGAAAAGAGGCTCCCGGCCTTCCTCGTTATTCCTGAATTTTTTCCTTATGTGCCTGGTAGCGTCCAGATAATCATTCACAGCCTCAATGGCCTTTTTGCCTATGGGGACAATCCTTTCCTTGTCCCCTTTGCCAATAACCCTGACAAGACGTTGATTATAATCGATATCTTCTCGGTCAAGCCCCGTAAGCTCCGAAACCCTGATCCCGCAGGAGTAGAGCACCTCCAATATAGCCAGGTCCCTCAATTCAAGGGGTTTGTCCCGGTCAGGGCCTGTCAGCAGCCTGAACATATCATCAACCGGCAGATATTCCGGTATATATTTACCCTGCTTGGGAGTGGATATCTCCGCTGCAGGATTTCCCTGACCTTTGCCCGCCCTCTCAATAAAATAAAAAAATGATCTTATGGCCGAGAGTTTCCGGGCGATTGTCGTCCTCTTGTAGACCTTATACAGGCTTCCCAGGTAATCCCTGATAATGGGAAAATCAATCTTGTTTATCCCTTCTGAAAGCCCTTTTTCATCAATTATTTCTTTTTTTATCAGGTAATTCTGAAATTGCCTTAAATCAACCTCATAGTTTATTACGGTATTTTCCGAATAACCTCTCTGAGACCGGATATAATCCAAAAAGGCTGATATCAATTTGGTGTTCCCCATTATTCTGATCAGGATTTATTTAATAAAAAATGAGTAAGATAACATATTCATATTAATTGGCAATTAAAAAATAGCTTATCTCATTTTCTGTGCTTGACTTTTTCGGCTGTTGATGTAAGTTTTCATCCTTCTACGAATGTTTATATATTAGCCTGAAATTGAAAGGAATCGTGCGAATGGAAAGAAAAATCGATCAATTAAGAGATGTTGCTTTATTGGCCCATGTGGGCTCCGGTAAAACCTCCCTGGCTGAAGCTATGCTTTTAAATGGCAAATCTACCAACAGGCTTGGAAAAGTCGATGACGGCAGTTCCAACATGGATTATGAACCAGAAGAAATAAAGAGAAAAATTACTATCAGCACCTCCTTTCATCACTGTGACTGGAAAAAAAGCTTTATTAATATCATTGATACCCCGGGTGACGATAATTTTCTTTCCGATACCAAATTCAGTCTTCAGGCGGCAGATGGCGCAGTTGTTTTACTGGACGCCATATCAGGTATAAAGGTAGGGACCGAAAAGGTCTGGAATTTTGCCAATGAACAGAAACTTCCCAGAATCATTTTTATAAACAGAATGGACAGGGAAAGGGCCGATTTTTTCAGGGTCGTTGATGAAGTATCCAGGGCTTTTAATATCAAAGCCACCCCTGTCTTTCTGCCTATCGGGGCCGAGGACAAATTCAAGGGTCTGGTCGATCTTGTGAAACAAAAGGCCGTTATCTCCAGCAAAGACGGCTCCGGTAAATTTGAAAATGCCGACATACCGCAGGATATGGCTGATATTGTAACTGAATGGCGTGAAAAGATGATTGAAAACGTGGTCGAAGCTGACGATAATCTTATGGAAAAATATCTGGAAGGTGAAGAGCTTGATAACAAGGACATAGAGACTACCCTGTATAACGGCATAAGATCCGGGCTTATTATTCCCATTGTGTGCGGTTCCGCCACATTGAATATGGGTGTCGCTCAATTAATGGACCTGATTGTTCAGGGGCTCCCGTCGCCGGAACAGAGAGAGCCGCTCACGGGCGTCAAACCCGGCAGTGAAGAAAAGATACAGAGAAAAGCTAAGGAAGATGAGCCCTTTTCAGCCCTGGTCTTCAAGACGCTTGCCGATCCTTTTACCGGCAAGCTTAGTATTATAAAGGTTATTTCGGGAATCCTGGAAGCTGATTCCACTGTATATAATGTCAACAGGGATGTTAAGGAGAAATTCGGACAGATATTTATTCTCGAAGGCAAAAAACAGCATCCGATTGATAAGGCGATCCCGGGCGATATAATAGCCTTTGCCAAGCTCAGGGAAACAATGACAGGGGACACCCTTTGCAAGGAAAGCGATCCCATTGTATATAAGCCTGTCGAAGGGCTTCCCCCGGTTATTTCATACGCGGTCGAGGTCAAAACAAAAGGCAGCGAAGACAAGGTGTTTTCATCTCTGGCAAAACTGCTTGAGGAGGACTCCACTCTCAGCCTTAACCGGGACCAGACCACCTCGGAGATTATCCTGTCCGGAACCGGTCAGATTCATCTTGAGGCCACCTGTGAAAAACTGGCCCGCAAATTCGGTGTTGAGGTCAATCTCAAGCCCGTAAAAATCCCTTACCGGGAGACGATTAAAAAGAGCGTAACCGGTGTTGTTTACCGGCATAAAAAACAATCAGGAGGCCGCGGGCAGTTCGCGGAGGTCCATTTTGACCTCTCCCCCCTTGAAAGAGGCTCAGGCTTTGAATTTGACGAAGCCCTTGTGGGCATGAATGTCCCCAGAAATTTTGTACCAGCGGTTGAGAAGGGTCTGCAGGAGGCGATTCAGAGCGGAGTACAGGCGGGATATCCTGTTGTTGACCTGAAAGTCCGGTTTTATGACGGAAAATCACATGATGTGGATTCATCGGAAATGGCGTTCAAGATTGCTGCCAGCATGTGTTTCAAAAAGGGAGTGCAGGAGGCGAATCCCATTCTTCTGGAACCTATAATGAAGATGGAGATTATAGCCCCTGAAGAAAGCATGGGTGATGTCATGGGAGATCTGAACAGTCGCCGCGGAAGGGTGCTTGGAATGGACAGTGAAGGTAAATTTCAGATTATCAAGGCCCAGGCCCCTATGTCAGAGGTGCTTAAATACGCACTTGATCTGAACGCCATTACAGCAGGCAGAGGTTCATTTAAGATGGAGCATTCCCATTATGAGGAACTCCCGGCACAGCTTGCCGAAAAGGTGATTGCCGCCGTAAAAACAGAGGAATAAATTGTCGGTGGGGTATAAAACCCCACCCTTTTATATCTCTTTTGTGGCACTTCATATGCCACCTAAGGTGCTAAAATGGGTATGAAATTCAGGGCCGGCGTCCTTACCATAAGCGATAAGGGTTCCAGAGGAGAAAGGATTGACACAAGCGGTGAAACCGCGGTTGAAATGCTAAAGACCGGCGGTTTCACTGTTATAAAGACCAAGATTGTCCCCGATGATATAAAAACCATCGAGGAAACCCTTATTGAATGGGCTGAAGATGAAGGGCTTTCTCTTATTCTGACTTCAGGCGGCACGGGGCTGAGCCCAAGCGACGTTACTCCTCAGGCCATGATGGGAGTTATCGACTATGAAGTGCCGGGGATCGCAGAGGCCATGAGGGCTGCAAGCCTCATGAAGACTCCTCATGCCATGCTCTCAAGGGCGATGGCCGGGGTGAGAAAAAGCTGCCTTATTATAAATCTTCCCGGAAGCCCGAGAGGGGTCAAAGAAAACCTCGAAGTTATATTGCCCGCACTGAAACACGGCATTGAAAAGCTCTCCGGCGACCCGACAGACTGCGCGAGGTGAGGGTGCCGCCTTCGGCGGAATTTCAGATTTCAGATCTCAAATTTCAAATTCAAGATTTTAATTGCCAGATTCACAATCAAAGGCGCAAAACCGGCAAGCTTCAGCCTTTTCTTAACTCCTAATTTTCCAAACTTCTCATTCTCTCAACCTCTCACCCTCTCAACTTCTCAAATTCTCTTCTTCCTCCTCCTGACACCCTACTCCTTAATCCATACCCCTTACTCCCTAATCCCTATCCAAAGTCTCCCTCTCCACCCATTCCAGATAGTCGCTGTTTCCCTTTACCACTGGCAGGGCCAGGATCTCTGGCACATCATAATCATGCAGGGCCTTTATCTCTCTTTCAAGGGCATCATAGAGCTCGGCCCTGGTCTTAAATATCAGAAACCATTCCTGTTCTTTAATAATCTTACCCTGCCATCTGTATATGCTCATTCCTGGACCTGTTATCTGGACACAGGCGGCAAGCCTTTCTTCAACCACTTTTTTTGCGATCTCTTCCGCCTTATCTTTTGAAGTAATTGTTGTAAAAACCTGGATATATTCTGTCATGTTCTCACACCCTGTTTCCCTTACCCTTTTTCATGAATGTCTTTATCGCCACCCCTATCAGCCCTGCGGCAAGAAATATCATTAAGATATCAGCGGTAAGCAGAATATAATTGTCTCCTGTAAAATAACGTTTTGCCAGGAAAATAAGCGCGAAGAGTGTTGTAATTATCATAAACAACGCCGGAAGCATGAGAAACCCGTTTTTCTTTCTTTTCGCCGCGAGCCATGCTGCCAGGGTCACCAGTGTGAGAGCGGCAAGGAGCTGATTGGCTGTTCCGAAAATGGGCCATATCGCGCTGAAGGCATTTGTAAATGCCAGTATCAGCATAAGAACAACCGATAACCCGGAATTGAAAAGATATGACTTTATCCATGCCGGAGGCCTTTTAAATAAAATCGACCAGAGTTCCTCAAAAAGATATCGGTTGATCCGCACGGCCGTGTCAAGGGTCGTCGCGACAAAACCTTCAACCATGAGTATGCCGAATACAGTGCCATATACCATGGGTATGTTAAGCCCTTTGTGCATGAGTCCGCTCATGGCAAGAGCAAAGGCGAGAATAGGATTTGAGCTGCCGGCTGAAGGATGAACGATCTGCGCGTATTCATCAAATGAAATCCCCGCAGCCAGGGCGATAATTACCCCAACAGCAAGCATGGTTTCCAAAAGCATGCCGCCATAACCGATAATACGTGCATGAGGCTCGCAGGTAACCTGTTTTGAGACTGTCCCGCCCGCTACCAGCGCATGAAAGCCCGAGATAGCGCCGCACGCAACAGTAATAAACAGAAACGGCCATATAAGCCCGAGGGAAGGCGCTGACGCGCCCCCCGCCAGATTGAAGGCCGGCGCAACCGTTGTAACACCCTGCAGCCCAGCGCCAATTGTGCCGACTACAAGCAGGGCAAGTCCGAAATATAGTATAAACACATTGATAAAATCCCTGGGCTGCAAAAGCATCCATACTGGCACCCCTGCAGCAAACAGCGTATATATACTGAGGACGATCATCCATGTATTGACATTCAGAGAAACAGGCATTCGCATTCCAATAATAATCGAAATAAAACAGATAATTACAGCAAGCGGCATGGTTATGCCCAGAGAGATGTTTTTCCGGTAATTTAAAAAGCCTACTAGAGGCGCAAACAGTGTAATGACGATTACGGAAGTCGATGCGATACCTCCTATCTGTCCCATGGCAACGCCATCTTTTACAACAGTCTTGAGCACATGCTGATCAGAGGGCAGCTTCATCAGGTCCAGAGAAACAAGCGAGGTAAGGGACGTGGCAGACGCAACAAGAAATGCCGATGTCACGAGGAGTATCATCAAAATGGTGAAGGCTATCATCAATGCAAAGCCGCTATCGCCAAGCGACTTACGGGCGATTTCGGCTATTGATCTTCCACGCTCGCGAATGGACACAAAGAGCGTGACATAATCATGGACTGCTCCGAAAAAGATACCGCCTATCACCACCCACAGCCATACGGGAACAGTGCCGTACATGAGCGCCATGGTGGGCCCCAGAATAGGGCCGGCGCCAGCAATAGAGGCAAAATGATGGGCAAATACGACCGGGCTCTTTGTTGGGCAGTAATCGACACCATCCTGAAGCTCAATTGCCGGGGTAGTTCTGTCTTTGTCTTCACCCAGAATTCGTGCCAGACGGCCCGAGTAAAACCTGTATCCCAGCATTATGAAAACAAACGCGCCGATAAGAAACCATAGAACATTCATGAGACAACCTCCGGAAAGATGAAAGCAGATAAAAAAATATATGTGCTTTGCTAATTGAACAGATTGTTACCTTGATTTAATTTCCGTTTCGGGTAGAAAACTATAGGAGCTTCCATTTTGTATGTCAATATAAATACCGGCCTTGCTTATTGACACATTCGATTCATTTCAATATTATCCCTTTTTCTATCTGGCAACTAATTTTTTTATGAAAGGACATAAACATATGTATAAAATAGCAGTTATACCCGGCGACGGAACAGGACCGGAAGTGATAGCAGAGGCATTAAAGGTATTGAATACAGCCTCTTTGAAATACAATTTTAAATATGAAACCACAAATTTTGATTTCGGCGGAGAGCGTTATCTCAGAACCGGTGAGGTATTGCCCGAAGGGGCCATTGATGAACTCCGGGGATTCGACTCCATACTTCTTGGAGCAATAGGCCACCCTGACGTTCCTCCGGGAATCCTTGAAAAGGGCATACTCCTCAAGACCCGTTTTGAACTTGATCAGTATATAAACCTGAGGCCGGTCCGCCTCTACCCCGGAGTGGATACCCCCCTTAAAAACAAGGGGCCTGAAGATATAGACTATTGCGTAATAAGGGAAAACACGGGCGATCAGTATACGGGCGTAGGCGGAATCACAATGAAAGGCACCCCCCACGAAGTGGCGGTCCAGACCGCTGTCTACAACAGACACCAGGTGGACAGATGTCTGAGATACGCATTTGAATATACAAGAAAATACGGCAAAAAGGCACGCGGAAAGGGAGAATTCAACACCCTTGCGCTGGTTGGAAAGACAAATGTTCTCACCTTTATCTATGACCTGTGGGACAGGGCATTTCATGAAATGGGAAAAAAGGAATTCCCTGACATAAAAAGGGAATACTTTCATGTGGACGCGACCTGCATGTGGATGGTCAAGAACCCCGAGTGGTTTGATGTGCTCGTTACAGGCAATATGTTCGGAGATATCATCACGGATCTTGGCGCGATAACACAGGGCGGTATGGGTCTTGCCGCCGGAGGCAATATAAATCCCGAAGGGGTCAGTATGTTTGAACCTATAGGCGGTTCAGCCCCCAAATACACGGGAATGGGTGTTATAAACCCCCTGGCGGCCATCTGCGCCGCTGCCATGATGCTGGAAACCCTTGGCGAGCAGAAGGCTGCTGAGAGTATTGAAAAGGCGGTTAAATACGTTACAGCAAATAAACTGAAGAGCATGGGCGCCGGGAAGATGGGCAATACCACATCTGAAGTGGGTGACCTGGTAGCGCAGATCGTGCAGGATGATAATTAATCCGCTTTCACAGCGGATTAATGGCTCAGGGCGCATGGCGAAGGGCGCAGGGAATCTTTTTTAATATCTCAATACAATAAATACCCTGCGCCTTGAGCCATGTGCCTTTATTCTCAAAAATTCGGACAATGCCTGGAATATTCGATGTACGGTTTACGGTATATGGTATAAGGAAAGTCTTCAAGAAGAATAGCTTTTATTATACACCTTAAACCTTATACCTTAAACCTTATACAACCTTATGTTTCAAACCGGTGTATTCTTCCTTTTTACTCTGTTTCACGAACAACCTTCCTCCTCTTCTTTATCTCTCCCCGCCTCTTTTTTGAATCCAGCCTTCGCTGTTTAGACGTCCTTGTCGGCCTGGTCTTAATGCGTATTCCGGGATTTACTGCGGCTTTTCTTATAAGGGCAGCCAGCCGTTCGACCGCATCCCGGCGATTCAGCTCCTGAGTGCGGAACCTGCCCGCCTTGATAAAAAGTATACCCTCTTTGCTGACACGCCTTCCGGCAATACGAATCAGACGGCTGCGGACCCTGTCTGACAGGGAAGGGGAATTTTTTACATCAAACTTCAACTGGACTGTGGTAGCCACCTTGTTAACATTCTGGCCTCCCGGACCTGATGAGCGTATGAATTCCTCACTCAGTTCCTTTTCATCTATTTGAATATCAGGGGTTATCTCAATCATATTTTTAAGTTCACCTTAAATTTAAGCGCATTCTTGAGCGGAGTTTAACAGAAAATCCTTTATTTCCCAATTTAAAATTTCATATCACTCTTGTTCAAAAACGATTCACGCTGGCAGTAAGGCGCAGGTATTTTTGGATTATGGAGCAAAGCTCATCCGCCTTCGCCGGAGGCTACTGCGGGACAAGGGGCACATCCGCCATAGTCCCGGATTAACCGGGACTATGGCGAGACAAGAGGCGCAAGGAAATTTTTTTTGGATCAATCCTTATTTCTAAAAAGATTAATGACCTGTTTTAATTAAGAAATTTGCCAGGCAACTATCTA
>CAZJOB010000083.1:0-11578 GCA_964547435.1 uncultured Desulfatiglans sp.
CAGCTTTCTTCGGATATTCAGGATGACGTTATAAACCGGAGCGAACACAACCTGTAATTTATTGATATCAGAGGACTGCCATGTTAAACAGTATTCTGTATCTTATTCTATGTGCCGCCATTACTGCTTCTCCATGTGAAAATCTGGCAAATCTCAAGCTTGCCAATACCACCATAACCAGTGCGGTTCTGGTTCCCGATGGCCCTCCTCCAAAACCCGAGGGTCTTGACAGGTTTATGGCTGGCCCGCCCCAGGCAGATCTCCCTGCCCATTGCAGGGTTCAGATGGATCTCAGGCCTTCTGCCGATTCCCTGATAAAGATGGAGATATGGCTTCCCGCGGAAAGCTGGAATGGAAAATTTATGGGTACAGGCAACGGATTTTTTGCGGGTTCCATTCAGGGTAAGATGTTTGATATGCCGGAGGCCCTGAGAAGGGGGTATGCCACTGCCGGAACCGACACCGGTCACCAGGAGCAGGGGGGTGACTGGGCCATAGGTCATCCGGAAAAGATGATCGATTTTGCATATCGATCGACCCATGAGATGACAAAAAAATCGAAAGAGATAATCAGGGCCTTTTACGGCTCAGAAACCGAATATTCCTATTTTAAGGGCTGCTCCACGGGCGGCCGCCAGGCACTCATGGAGGCGCAGCGATTTCCCGATGATTATGACGGCATTATCGCGGGCGCCTGCGCCAACCGCCATATCCATATGTGGTCCGCTTCCGTGGCCCAAAGCGTTGATCTGTTAAGACATCCTGAGAGCGGTCTTACTCAGGAAAAGGCCTCACTTGTAAACCAGATGGTTGCGGACTCCTGTGACAGGCTAAAGGAAGGATTTCTGAACAATCCGCGTCAGTGCCGGGTGGATTTTTCAAAACTGCTCTGTGCCGGGGGAGTTGATGACAATACCTGTCTTACCGCACCCCAGTTAAAGACTGTCGAGACATTTTACAAAGGCGTCAGGAACTCAAAAGACGAGCTGATCTTTTCAGGTCAGGCGCTCGGCAATCCCATTTCCGCATCACAAAATCCGGAGCAGGGACCCGGGGTAGTGTTTGACATTGTCCGAATCGCATTCAATGATCCGGATCTTGACTGGCGTAAGTTCGATATTGACAGGCACATGCCGCTCATAGACAAAGAGTTGGCGTATGTTGATGCTGTGGACCCTGATCTCAGCAGGTTTAAGGCCGAAGGCGGAAAACTTCTGCTCTATCATGGCTGGTCCGATACCGGGATAACCCCTGAAAACACAATCTGGTATTACGAAAAGGTCCTGGGAAAAATGGGCAGGGATCAGGGTGAATGGCTGCGTCTTTTCATGGTCCCGGGAATGGGGCATTGCGGCGGCGGTCCCGGAGTCAATTCCTTTGACTCCATAGGCGCACTGGAGAAATGGGTGGAAAAGGGTGTTGCCCCGGATCAAATATTGGGACAAGGGGCAAACAGCCTTACGCGCCCATTGTGTCCTTATCCTCAATACGCGGAATATAAAGGGACAGGAGACATGAAGAAGGCGGAAAACTGGGTATGTAAAGAATCTGCTTCTGAAAAATAAAAAAGGGGAGGCGGTCCCCAAACAACTTATGCATATTTTTGCATATCATTTAACTGGCTTGGATGTACCCATAAGTATTCTCTAACCTCCAGGTTCATCCTGTCTAATTCTGTTAGGAAGCCGGATGCAGATAGTCGGTAGTTTTCAGAATTTGTTTCGGTTTGCCGCAAATGCTCCACCTGTTTTTGAAAATAGGCAATTCTTTCAACGGTTGTTTTGTATTCTTTTTCATTATTAATCATCTTTTAAAACCTCCACTATCCCTCTTTTATTGCCATCTCGTTTATATTGCCAATATTTTACAGCCTCCTCTTCACCATCAAGAGCTGACATCTGCCGAAGCCAGAATATGCTTGCACCTTCATAATTCTGTGCTGTAATATGATCAAAAAGTATTCTCGCTTCTCCTTGAACCTGATTTACATCAAAATCATTATCCATTAAGAGAAAAATATCGATATCTTGCGGATTACGTTTGGATGTAATAAACGATCCGAAAATAATGAATCTTAATAAATGCCCTGTTTTAATTGTTAGTCCATAAATTCTCTGTAATCTTCCAGCTATAATCGATCTTTTTAAACTTCCTTTACCGAAATAATCGATTATATCCGTTAATAAAGCGGTGTGAACACCAGAAGGAAGATCACCTTGATCGTTAAATTCAGGCCACTTTTTCATGACCTTTATCATAATTCAAAATCCTTTGTATTTCAATGTAATTAAAATTATGAAAAAAGTGATGGTTCCAAAACAATTTTTTTGTATATTTATCAATTTCCGAAAATTGATGATTGGATCAATCAGATGTAGAGGCATCTCAATGTGCCATAATCCCGGGCAAAAACAGGGAAACCTGCGGTATTGCTACCAGGATCGAGAGATGAACCAGATCGGCAAGCAGAAAAGGCCACACCCCCGCGAATATGGTCTTTACCGGAATGTTGCTTGATGAGGAGAGTATAAAGACATTCAGGCCAAAGGGGGGTGTTATCAGCCCTATCTCCATGCATTTGACGATAATAACTCCAAACCAGATCGGATCAAGACCCATCATCTGAATTACCGGAAAAATGAGGGGCAGTGTAAGGATCAAACCCGCGAAGATGTCCCAGAAGGTTCCGATGATGATATAGAACAGGATAATGCAGAGAATAATAACCCCTCTGGAGACTTCGAGATCAAGGATAATATCTGAGAGCATGGCGGGCAGCCTGCTTACCGCGAGCAGGCGCATAAACACAAATGCCCCTGTGACCAGAAGGACTATCATAGCGGTTATCTGAAGCGCGTCTTTAACTGATTTACTGAAGTTCGACCGTGTGAGCCTTCTGCCCGCAAGGCTTATGACAATGGCCCCGAATGCGCCCAGGGCCCCTGCCTCCGTGGGTGTGAAGATTCCTGTATAGATTCCCCCTATTACGAACAGAAACAGGAGAAGCATGGCCCATGTTCCTTTAATGGAATAGATCTTTTCTCTGAAACCTGATCTTGGTGCGGCAGGGCCGAGTCCGGGCCTGATGGAGCACATAATGTATATGGTGATTCCAAAGAGAATGACCTCAAGTATTCCGGGAATAAATCCGGCCATATAGAGTTTTCCGATGGATTGCTCGGTAAGCAGGCCATAAAGAATAAAACCCAGGCTCGGGGGAATAAGTATGCCTATGCTTCCTCCGGCCGCAATACAGGCCGAAGCAAGCCTTTTGTCATATTTGAATTTCACCATCTCAGGATAGGCCACCTTCCCCATGGCCGCGGCCGAGGCATCGCTCGATCCGCAGATCGCGGCAAACAGTCCGCAGGCCACGGTGGTGGCAATTGCCAGACCGCCTTTTATGTTTCCCACCCATTTATTGGCGGCATTATAAAGATCACCCGCGATGCCTGTGTTTGAAACCACTATGCCCATGAGTATATAAAGCGGCACACACGCAAATACATAAGAGGATATCTGACTGTACGCCTCTGTGCCGAGTATGGTAAATGCCCTGAAGAATCCCTCCAGGTAGACAAACCCCAAAAACCCGGTCACCAGCATGGCCGTGCCCACCCACACCCCCATAAAAATCAGGACGAGCATTGCAACCAGGCATATTATACCGACGATTTCAGGGCTCATTATGATTTCCCGAAAAGGATTTTATAATCCGCATTACCAGCACAACAAACATCAAAAAATATCCGAAGCACAGAAGCAGCACAAAAGGCCCTTCCGGTATATTCAGGACATAGGTCCTGATATCCATCTTCCTGCCTTCTATATACCTCCATATCAGTGATGGGACAATAAGGCTGCAGATGCTCGCGGTAAGGATAAAATTGACGATATCAAGGACCCGGTTCGTCTTCCCTGAGAACATGCTGATAAGGATATCAACCCGAATGTGTCCGGATTTCAGGGTGCACCATGCCAGGCTCAAACCCGCGACACTTATCATAAAGAGCTCGACCAACTCAATCGAACCCAGAATAGGTCTGTCAAAAAAGAAGCGAAAAAAGACATCGGCTGTTGTAATGAGCATCATGGCCAGAAGGGCCAATAATGCCACAAAACCTGTGATGTCAATGAGCAGGTTAAACAATCCGGAACCGGAAACCTTTTTCAAAATGCTCCTCCCTTAAGACCCTTTATTCACCCTGCCTGGCCTCACGAATCATTCGCTGCATGCCCTCATATATCTTTTTCGCGGGCCAGCCCTTTGACTCGATCTGTTCCAGCAGTTTGTCATTTGAGGGCCTTGCCCAATCCAGCCAGACCCGAACCTCCGAAGGGCTGAGTTCCGTGATCACATGACCATCTTTTTTCGCGCTTTCCATGGCCTCCCTGATAATTCCCACATCATGTTTCAGGGACTCTTCATTTACCCAGTCATAGACCTCCCGAATAATCTCCCGAATATCAGGGGGCAGGCTGTTCCATTTTTTGACATTAACGACAAAACCGATAGGCGTTGCTCCGGCCGATCCGTCGCCGAAATGGGTATGATATTTGAATAATTCCTGGGTCTTAAACTCGTAGGCGCCGGCATAGTGCACCATCTGCCCTCTGGCAAGCCCTCTTTCCAGAGAGCTGTACCAGTCCGGCGGACCCAGTTGCAATACTGCCGCGCCCACCTTTTTGAACGAATCGGCCAGATATGGGTCACCGATAATCCTCATGCCTTTCAGGTCCTGGGGAGTTTTAACCGGTTTCTTTACAAGATGAAGCTGGGCCGGAGGCATGGAACGAATGCTTATCCATTTCACCCCGTTTCTTTCAAATTCCTGATTGAATTCCGGGAATTGTTCCAGCATCTTTTGAAAAATTTCCGATGACTTTAACATCCCTGGCAGGTCGGTAAATGACATCCCCAGTATCCTGTTGACATCGTGAACCGGCATGGGTGAAAAGAGTGATATATCGGTTATGTTGGAACTCACTCCCCTGAATGTCTCCTCGTATTTCAATAAAGACTGGGAAAAATAACAATGGACCCTGACCCTGCCATTGGTTCGTTCCTCGATCATTTTTGCTGCCTGCGAATGCAGCTTGCCAATTCCTATGCCGGGCGGACCCCAGTCATTGAACTTGAGTGTGATAACATTGTCACGTGCGAAGACATCATCAATATGAATGTAAAGGAAAAACGCGGCAATAAATATGGAGATAACAACCAGGATATTTCTTTTCATGCAGCACCTCATTCAAAATCCACAGTAAGATTTTTTAACATGCGTGAGCACTGTATCATCAAATTATCAGGTTGTAAAAGAGATCGATCAGTTTTCACTCTTAAAAAAACGATTCACCACGGAGACATGGAGGAAGGATAATTTCGGCTATTTCCGAATTTCTCAAAAGGTATAACCCGTTAAAATTGTCATTCTGAGCGAAGCGAAGAATCTCTCATGAATCTGTTATTCTGAATGGTGTGATCCGGCATGTGACTGGTCATAAAATAGAGACCCTTCGCTTCGCTCAGGGTGACAGGCACCGGGTATGGCTGCACTATAAACAAGAGTTTAGCTGAATGCTGATCCGCCTTCGTTTGAAACTATGGCGGGAAAGGCCGCTGAAAGCTCCATCCAGTGTGTAGGTTGGGTTAAGCGAAGCAACCAACAAAAATCTATTCGCTTCCAATTGCCTCATCAAATTTTATCGATTCACCCTCACCCCAATCAGGGTCATACTTGCCTTGTTTTACGTATCTATGGAAACTCGAATATGCCCAATCCTTGGGTGCTTTTACATGACCATGTTTAACAGGATTGTAATGAATATATTCAACATGCCTTAAGTAATCATTGTCATCACGAATTAAATGTTCCCAGAATCTCCGCTGCCAGACAGCCTGTTCTTTTTTCTTAATCCGTGCATAATTGGTTATATCCCTGTATTCGAGAAGACAGTTCCGTGTAAAATAGCTTTTTATCAAACGCCATCGTTTTGAAAAATCCATATCCCCATCAGGCAATGTCCAAATGCAATGTAAATGATCGGGCAACAAGACGAACGCATCAATTATAAAATGATGATTTTCCATCACATACCGGAAAGCATTCCGAAGCAGAGTGATATTTACAGGATTAGTGAAAATGCCCTTTCGCCCATATGTGACAACTGTAAAAAAATATGTCCCTCCCGATATTTTGGCGCGTCGATATTCCATTTCAGTGCATATATTTCCATACAAAATGTAGGTTGGGTTAAGCGAAGCAACCCAACTAAATTACTAACCCAACCTACCTGTCTACAACTTCATTCACATAAGCCACAAACTCATCGTCATATTTATTGTAATCTGCTGATTTCCACAGTCTTTGATAAGATTTCATCTTGAATATTCTACTGTATAAACTGTCCCAGCGCTCCCATGTCGCATCTGTTATCCGCCCATTACGATGATCCAGAAACGCCGCTTCCCAGATGCTGATTTTATTTAAAACCAGATCCGGCTCCGGCGGATCTCCGACAAATATACTGTCTTTATATTTCCTGTTGAATTTTTCCTTATAAAGTTGTTCCAGTTCATGGGCATTTATAACGGCTACAGCCAGTTCCGGATGTCTTATAGCCAGTTCCTTCATCTCCCTGTTCAAGGCTTCGAATTTATTGGTAAATTGCACAACCAAAGCGTCATCTGAGCGTACGACTTTAGTCTCGCCATCAACAATGCCCTGGGTCCAGGCGCGTGCATCCTCTTCCCTTGCCTTTTTCATGAAACCCACATCGCAGCTCCACCGTTTAATCTTTGTTCCCATCGGAGTTTGCCACTCACAGGTAATATCAAAGTCATCAGTACTGTTCAGATTGTTGAATACTTCATATTTAAGCTCCTCTGCGCGAATCACTGCCATTTCCAGCGAATTCATTGAGTTATCGCCTTTGACTGTAATCTCCGGCAACGTGTAATCCAGAGTGCCGGCATCAGCGGGTGTTTTCTTGATATTCTCCTTCGCTGAGATGCCCGAACTCAAGACCAGGGACAATATAATAAGAAGTATAATTTTTGTTTTCATAATCATAATTGTTTCTCCTTTTTATTTGTTTTTCCAATTATCTCCTTTGCCTCTTCCAGATCCTTCAGGGTTAGCCTGCCTGTCTCAATCAGGTGGGCCATGACCGGCTGTACGCTTCCGCCGAAAAGGGCAAGGAGATTGTCTACCAGTTTTCCGTGGGCGGCATTTCTGGAAATAGAGGCATCGAAGATATGGGCGTTGCCGATCTTTTTGATCCGGTGAACCACCTTTTTATTTTCCATGCGATAAACGGTTGTCTGAACAGTGGTGTACGCAGGCCGTTCATTCTCAGGAAAGGTCTCCTGAATCTCCCGAATAGATGATGCGCCATTGTTCCACAGCGCCTCCATTACCTTGAGTTCCAGACTTGTCAATCTTGGTGATTTCATTTAGCTACTACCTCCAGGGTTATTGCTACTATGTTTGTAGTTATTTCTACAGCCGGCATAGTATGCTGTCAAGAAAAAATTCATATACTTAAAAAATTTTATGGATAAAAAATATTAAAGGAAATTACTGATCAAAATTAAGCAGTTAGTGTCCATCCAAAAACTGATACACTCATAAAAAGTCAGATATACGTCATTCCCGCACAGGCGCATTGGCGTCAAGTTATGGCGAAAAAAACCAAATTGGCTACATTAATTTGCACACCCAAAGGTTGTAGGGTGGCATTTTACGTGCCACCTCTTTTTCTGTGGGGTATAATCCGCGGTCGCCAATAGGCTTCCGCCGTCATCACGCTACAGCGTGACTTTGGAGGTCAGGGAGGCTACGGCCCGGCAGGCCCCGAAAACAGCATCGGGATTTTCAACAAGCCGGGGAATGACAGACAAGAAAATCGACTTTTTGCGAGTTCAATAATGATTGAGTTATCTACCATTGTCATTCTGGGCAACTTAAAATTGTCATTCTGAGCGAAGCGAAGAATCTCTCATGAATTGCATTATGGTCTCTGCCGGTTTTCGAGAGATAGTATTTACAGCCTCCTGGCTCCATTTTACAGTTTATTCTATGCCTGCCTGTTTTTTGATTGACTCGATATCCAGTTTTTCAAACCACCTTGTCAGATTTGCCCACACTCCATGAAACCCGAAACCTCCCTTTTTCATTTCACGCAGGGCCTCTTCCCTGTCCCAGCCATGCACAGCTACACGGTAAATAGCGCACATTGTGCCGGTCCGGTCAGATCCATGCTGACAGTGCACCAGGACAGGAGCATGTTTCGGATTAGTAGCTATTCGTAAAAACCTCACAGCTTCCTTGATTTCAGGATGCCAGGCTTTCATGTAGATGTGTTCATATTCAAGGCCCGCAGCCTCTGTTTCTTTCCGGTCGGAATGAAAGGAACGAAGGTTTATAATGGTTTTAATCCCCTGGTTTTTCAGGTTCAACATACCTTCTGATGTGGGTTGAGCGCTTCGGTATAATCTTTCCGATACCTTATGAAGGTTTGGAACGCCGGAAATATTCATTGGAACAGACCAGGTTACAGGACGAATATTGTCAGTCATGTCACCGCCGCTTGAAATGGTGATTGAATATAAGATCATTATTGCAGTTAATATGGATGGTTTCATGTTATTCTCCGCCGGTTAAATATTATTGTCCCTCAACACTCCTTTTTCGAACCGCTTTAACCATATCAGGTATTGATCTTGTGCTCAGCCGGTCTGCTACCCAATCGGGGATGAATCGTCCCGGATCAGTCCGCACCCTGTAATAAATCAGCGAATAATCATTGTCCTTATCATTACGTGATTAAATAAAAGAAGCACATACCTTACCATCAAATCAGCATATTGTACAAGAGATCGATTATATGCTATAGAAACTCTGATCAATAACCTGATATTTAAGGCAACCATTATGGCAAAAATTGTTTATGGCGTATCAGGAGAGGGTTCAGGACATTCTTCACGCGCCTCTGAAATAATACCTTTTCTTATGAATACCGGACATGAAGTAAAGGTGGTTTCCTATGACAGGGGATATAAAAATCTCAAGGATAATTTTGATGTCTTTGAGACAGAGGGCCTGCATATTGCCAGTGTGGACAACAAGGTTTCCATAGTTAAAACATTTACCGACAATCTGATGAGACTGTCTGAAGGTCACAGGTCTCTTCAGCTTTTAAAAGAAACTCTGTTTAAAAAATTCAGTCCAGACTGTGTAATAACCGATTTTGAGCCCATGACCGCCTACCTTGCTTCCTTTTATAATCTGCCCCTTATATCCATTGATAACCAGCATCGAATCCGCTATATGGATTATGACTGCCCCTCATACCTGAAAAAAGATCAGTTTATAACTGAGACTGTTATTCGTTCCATGGTCCCCAGGCCGGACGTATCGCTTGTTACAACCTTTTATTTTGGAGAAACAAAAAATGACAGGACATTTCTTTTCCCGCCTATTTTAAGAAAACAGGTCATGGAAATTTAACGGCCTTCTGCTTGAGCAGGCAGGGTATGGCATGAACCTCAGGGATATAAGAGAAGAGGCAATAAGCGCTTTCTTTTACAGGCTGCCTGAATACAGGGAAAAACTGCAGGCACTTGGAAGATGGGATAATAATCTGATCAAAAACAAATTAAAGGAACTGCTTGAAAAAAACTGTTCATTGGCAGTAGATTATCATCTCAAGAGAACAGGCATGGAAGACTGATTAACGATTTAGCAACTATAAACAGGAGGTGCAATTTGACAAAAAAGATACTGACCGCAATATTTACTCTTTTTATTATCGCTGTAAGTTCCGCAGCCTTTTCTTCGGAAAAGATTAGGGTGCTGAATCCAACGCCGCCAAACAGGATGGTCGACCGCGTACCGCTTATACCCAGGCTTGACACGCTGGAAGGCAAGACCATATTTCTGGTGGATATAGGATGGGGAGGCCCAAAGGCGGCGCCCGGCATCTATGAAGAAATGAAGGCATGGTTTGCCGAAAATATGCCCGGTGTAAAGGTAGAAATTCGGAGCATCAAGGGCTCCTATATGACGGACCAGCCGGAACTCTGGAAGGAGATTAAGGAAAAGGGCGACGCGGCCATGGTCGGGATATCCGGTTGAGACACCTGCACATCGGCCGTGAGCCGAAATTGTAAAACACTGGAGCAGGATTTTAATATTCCCACCGTGGGGGGCGCCGCGGCAAATATTATCAATTACGCCCTGAATCACGATTTCAAGTACACCAATGGATCTCCTATTCGATACATATCTTTTCCCTTTCCTGTGGCAGGGCAGCCTCAACCGGTTCACCATAAATATGTTTTTGAGGCCAAAGACGTGGTGAGCGGAAAACCCATGATGCAGGCATTTATCGACGCCCTGACCGCTCCGCTTACCGACAGGGAGAAACACAAAGGACCTCCGTCTGAAGCTGAAGTAGCAGCCGAACCAACAGAACCCCGCATTCTCGGGCCGGACACCGAAGAGAACCTCCAGCGCCTTTTCAAGGACAATGACTGGACAGACTATCTTCCTATTATACTTCCGACCGAAGAAAGAGTGGCGGATATGCTTAAAGGCACTTCCCACAAAAGGGACGAGGTGATCAAGACACTGGACTGGCCCGGAGGAAAGCGGGAGGTTACCGTGGAGCGAGTGGCAATATGCGCTGTTATGGCAGGCGCCAAACCGGAATATCTTCCGGTTATCCTCGCTTTGGCCAACCACGTGCCCTTTGGCAACTCAACCTCCTCTATGGCCAACATGATACTGGTCAATGGACCCATACGTGATGAGATAGGCATGAATTACGGCACAAACGTTATGGGGCCGCATAATGAAGCCAATTCGGTCATAGGCCGCAGTTACACGATTATGTCAAAGACCATCGGAGGTCTGCACAGCGAAAAAACCACCTGGAGCAGCCTGGGAAGCACAATGCAGTACAACAATGTCTGCATCGCGGAAAACGAGGAGGCCCTGCCTAAAGGATGGGAGCCCTTTCATGTGCAGATGAAGTTCAAGCCTCAGGACAGCGTTATATCCGTGGGAATCGGCTGGTCATATATCTCAAGCGTAATAATGGCCCTTCAGGAACATCCCACTCATATGATAATGGGCGACTACATGAAGGCACTTACAATGGGAACGGCCACGGTCATTATGGATCCGACAGTTGCAGAACTTCTTAAGGAGAATTATGGTTTCAATTCAAAAGACCAGCTAAGTAAGTGGTTCGCGGAAAATGTTGAAAAGACCCTTTATCCCTCGGGTGAAAAGACAAAGCCGTTCCAGGCCTCCGCAGTAAAAATAATTGTGGCCGGAGGCGGAATCCAGACAACCTGGTTTGTGACCGATTTTATGATGGGGCCAGGTATGCTGGGAGGAAGCACACTTATAGACGACTGGCGTTAAAGAAACAGGTTTTTAATCATTGCCTGAAAAGGAAAATGCCTGAAAGTGGTATATTGCACATAATAAAATTTGTTAGTAGGGGCGGGCCTTGTGTCCGCCCGATCAGGCATTGTGTCCGCCCGATCAGGCATTGTGTCCGCCCG
>CAZJOB010000084.1:0-11571 GCA_964547435.1 uncultured Desulfatiglans sp.
CGAATGAGCGCAGTAGATGGCGGATGGATTTCAGAGGCAGGGATAAAATCGTTGTGATATTTCAATAAACCTTTTGCCTGGATCTGATTTATCGATATCATTCGGAAAACTGAAGATTCCTCCCAGTATATGCTCCAGCGAATAACCGACAATATCCCATAAACTGAAACCGGCAATAATCACAAGATTTTCCAGATTGTTTATATTGTCATTAATAAAGTTTTTCAGCAGTTTTCTTCTTAATTCCTGACATGCCCTGCAGGGGTTCTCAGTTTTTCTCATTATTTCATCTGTTTCAAGTACACTATGCCAGATTATATCTATACCGCGCCTTTTCCAGTAATCGCCAATTTTTGTTTTTTGGATATTTGTGTACCTGTGAACGGGGAAAGCACCGGCGTGAACTTCGAAATCAAAATGGAATTCATCTCCTGCCTTCAAAAAAAAGTCAAGCGCAAGGGATGAATCTTTTCCGGCTGAAAAGGAAAACAACACATCTTTATTTGTAAAGGATTTCAGGATATCCCTGTATTCATCTCTCCAGTCAGTATAATCCAGTAGCTTTTTCAAGGCGCCCTCTTTTTATGAATTTGGATTGGCAACTGTTATTTTGACCGCGCCGCACAATCTTTCAATTTTACTCCTGTCAATCTCAACCCCAATTCCGGGGCCCGGAAGTGGTCCGGCACAACCGCCAATTCCAAACCCTAGGTTTCTACTTGTAATATTTTCCTTTAGCAGGAACTCATCATATGATCCGTCGTAATAAACAGCATCTCTGTTTGTGAGTCCCAGCGCCCTGCCTGCTGCCGATAGTATGCCTGATTCACCCAGTTGACAACCGATTTGAAATGCAATGTCATTAGCCCTTAGAGTATCTATTATTTGAAGAGACCTTCGAAATCCTCCACATTTTGACAATCTTACATTTATCATTCCATAACATCCCTGCTTTATGACATCTTCAATTTCCTTTATTGAACAGGCGCGTTCATCCGCCATGAGGGTAATATTATTATTCCTCAATTGCTCTGACAATTCCTGTATATGAGGGTCTCCTGAACTCAACGGCTGTTCAAGAACCTTCACGCCTGTTTCTATGATAACAGGCAGATGAGCCAGGGCTGTTTTATAATCCCATGAGCCATTCGCATCCAGGCGTAAATCGCAGTTATTTCCAATCTGCTCCAGAACAGTTCCGATCCTTTCGATATTTTCCTCCAGGTTTTCTCCAACCTTTATCCTCAATGTCTTGATTTCATATTCTTTGATCATTCTGCATATCTTAACGATCCTTTCTTTTGCGGCTATAGGAACGGCTGCACCATAAAAAATCCTTTCAGTGAAAAAACTATCCGGCAAGCAGTACATTAAACCGAGTTTATTCGAGCGGCTGTATGCATCTAATATCGCTATCTCAAGAGCGCATAGGGCAGCGTTAGATGCCTTATTTTCCGGCAGAGCATCTATAAAACCCCAAAGTTCGACAACACTTTTTATCTCCCAGGGAAAGGATTCTTTATTGATGAAACCCATTATGCTTTCGCATGAGATTTCCTGAGATTCTCCTGTGACATACCCTCTCGGCGCTCCCTCACCATAGCCGAACGTTTCACCCTGATCTGCTAAGATCTCCACAAGGATATTATTTGCCACTACTCTCTTTGTAAGTGCATGTGAGAATTCAGAGTGAAATGGCAGGTTTAGATGGTAAATATTGATTCTGTCAATTCTCATATCTAACCTATTTCCTGTTTGAGGAATGTTTATCAGGCAGTGTGATGATAAAGGTAGCTCCCTCATTTACCTTGCTGTTGACATCAATCCTTCCTCCATGATCCAGGATATTTTGATAAGCTATAAAGAGGCCGAGTCCGGTGCCTTTATGTTCCAGGCTTTTGTGTTTTGTCGTAAAATAGGGATCAAAGATTTTATCTATATCATTTGATGAAATCCCTATGCCATTGTCTTTTATTTCAATTTTAATTACAGGGCCTTCGCTTTCATCCATGATCTTATTGGCGACAATTTCAATCTTTCCTCCCTCCCTTGTAAATTCCACGGCATTGGACAGCAGATTTAAAATAACCTGTTTCATCTTTTCAGAATCCAGCCATAGGTTACCTATTGTTTCATCAAACCGGTAATCAATTGTTATTTTTTTCTGTCTGCTTTGAGGTGATATAAGCAGAACCATTTTTTGCATCAGTTTATCAAGGTTGTTCAGTTCAAATTTGGATTCTTTGGTGTTTACAAGATCCAGCATTTCATTAATCAGGTTGTTTACTCTATTCATTTCCTCAAGTGCGATCTGATGAAAATTTCCTCTATATTCCTCATCATTAAACTTTTGGGGAAGCATCTGTATGAAGGTGCCTATTGCGGTCATTGGATTCTTGATTTCATGGGCCAGCCTTGCGGCGACATTGCCTAAAAATGACAGTTTTTCAGCCCTGTTTAAAAGGGCGTTTGATTCTTTAAGCTCAATCATCTGCTCCTGAAGTCTTTTATAGAGTCTGGCATTTTCTATAGCGATAGCTATCTGCGGGGCAAACACCTCAAGTGTGTTCCTGGTCTCTTCAGGAATACCTGTATTATCGATCCCATCAACAGCTATAACCCCTATTACCTTGGATCTTGTTATTAGAGGAACAGCAAAAACAGAACTTGGTTTTCCATAAAGGAGAACAATATTCTCTTTTCTAAGGCTTGAACTGTTTACATCCGGTATATATTCCGGTCTTCCGGTATTGGCAACCCTTACCAGCAGGTTGTTCACCCTTTCAAGAGGCACACAATAATTTCTAACTTCTTTGGGGGTATTGCCATCAAAACCTGTTCCATAAAGATATTCAATCGATTCTTTTTTCTCGTTAACAATCATTATAATCGTTCGGTTGATCATGCAGACATTAGAGAGTGTGTTCATTATAACATCAAGAAGTTTTTCAAGATTCAGAACCGAGAGAATGGCTTTTCCTGTCTCCTGCATAGCCTGAAGTTGTCTGATTTTTTCATTCAACTTTATGTTCAGTGAATTTACCTCTTCATATTTTTTCTCAAGCAATGCCTTGTCTATCTCCATCTCCTTAATAGTCTCTGAGAGCACGGAACTGGAATTGAAAAATCTTGAAAAAACATCGCTGATTTTATTTCTGACCTGCCACACTAATTTATATTCGCAGTAAGGGGCGCCATCAAATTGGCAACAAACTTCTTCAAGACCGAGGGGCTTACCTCCCCATACTACTGGCATGAAAGTGTAAACACCCTGGTTGTAGAGACAGAGATCCCTGGAAAGAGATTTTTCCGAATCCCAGTGCAATCTTACAACAGCTTTATTTTTCTCGATATTCAGCAGCTCTACTTTTTTTGTTCTATTCCACTTATCATTGATTTTCTGAAGGTTTTTTAATCCTTTTTCAACAGAGCCAAATGCCTTTACTATTATGCTTTGCCCATACCCCAGAGAAAGATTTTCAGCCGCGTATCTTGCAATATTATAGGCAGTCATCTCATTGTTAAAGATTATCCTTGCCCTTTCATATAATTTGCATGCAACATCAACCGAAATCCAGTTGTTCTTATCGGTCAAATACTCTTCCTTATTTGGAAGCAAATCCAGTTCTGGGTCAAGGTTTTCCAAAAGATTCACAAGGTTTCCATCATTATACACCTTCACATACCTGATAATTACATCCGAATTTATGCAGTTTACTTCCTTCTTCATATAATTTTTCCCTTGATAATCAAATCTTCAGGATCCGGTTGCTTCTTTCTTTTGACATGCCTTCTTTATTTTTTTGCCATAATTCGGGCAGAATATTTATAAAATTTGCCAGACTTTCACAATCAACATTGAAAATATCTCTCCGGTTATCCTTATAACATGCGGCAGGGATCATCGGGTCGTTTAAAGCGGAAACAGGAAGCCTGAAAAAAGGAATCATCTTTAAAAAAGCCTCCTGTAATTTAGAAGTGTTGTTTGAAAGACCATATATTTCTTTGATATATAAAAGCACAGTATGAAAATCCAGATCTTTTGATGGTTTCCTTACAATATTTTGTCCGAAAACACCATCATTATCATATGTGATATCAGGAAGGGCCTCTGCGAGATCATGAATTTTGGTCTTCGGGTAAACATGACACTCTCCTATTTTGAAAACATGCCCGCCAGCGCCTTTGTTTTTTGACAATTCCTTTACAAAATTCAGGCTCTCTTTCAGATCGTCTTCCGTATCGCCAGGATATCCGGCAATCATAAACACCATAACCGGAATTTCACAACGAACAGCCTCACGGAATATCGCCTGAGCATTGGTTATATATTTCATGTAATGCTCCCTGTCTCTTACCTTATTCATGCGACGTAAGGTATTGTAACTGGCTGATTCAAAACCCAAAACCAGGGTTCCGCTTACATCCGCCATTGAAGGTATTATGGCGCTGTCCATGACATCGCACCTTGTCTCGAAATGGATTTTCATTCTTAGTTCTCGAAATAGAGGAATCAGGTCAAATGATTTAAAGAGTGCATCGCAAACCACAATGTCGCTGGTATTGCAGACATGCGACAGATTTCTGATGTCTTCTTCAATTGTTTTTTTGGGAACTGCCTTTCTTGCAGGCCGAATATAATCCTCCATGCAAAAATTACACTTATAAGGACAACCGCGGCTGAATGAATAGGGTATTATATCGTATGAGTGCGGGTTTTTTAATAATTCCAGCCTCAGAGGTGATTTCCAATTCAGGTCAAATCTCCTTTTTTGCTCAGTAAAATGGAGTGCGCCATTTTCTTTCCAGATAAGGTTTGGTATTTCGTCTGTTCTTGGGTCCTCGTTTAAGCTTAATTTTTCAACTATGTTAAGACAGGAAATTTCTCCTTCACCAGCAACAATAATGTCCACTGATAATGTCTTTGAAAAAATTTCTTCATAGTAAATAGTCGGGAAGTATCCTCCAATAAAAATGATTATTTCCGGATGCTGCTTCTTGATTAACTCGCTCAAATGAATGGTCTCCTCGGCCTGAGATATCGCTGTGCATGAGATTCCTATCCCTTTGGGTTTTAAAGCGCCTATATCTTCGATCAATTTTTTATAAACCCTTTCACGACCTTCGGGTGTAAGGGGTAAACCGTAATCCATGGGTATGGAGATGACTTCTACCTCTGCTTCGGGACTTCTCGATTTAATAAAGCTGGCGATCTCAAGAATGGGTAGCGGATAGGCAGGGACATACATTCCGATATTTTTTGATACAGGTTCTATTAGTAATATCAAGGCATCCTCCTTTGAATAATCATTTTTTGGCATATATTGCCATCGGGAGTTTTCCCGGCTTATGCAACTTTCCTGACCAGCGGGAATAAAGCCGTTGTACTTGAATTTTTCTCAATTCTTGCCTCTGAGTACGAAAACATTAAGTCGGGCAATTTTTTCCATTGGTACCACTGCTCCGGATATCGGCAAATAAATTGCTCTAATATTTTCAACACAATTTCACCGGCAGTGTTTATATTCTTGTCCTGAATTATTGAAAGCATTTTTTCATAAGAATAGGCTATCAGACTGTATTTTCTAAAGTTATACCGGTGGATTACACCAAATACCACTTCAGATCCTGTTCTCTGATGGAGTATGTCAATAGTCCTGTCCAGACCTGTAGCTATTCCAAGAAATGACGTCTTTTTTTTCAGCGATGGCCGCCACTCTTCTATTTCGTCACATTGAGTGACGAGAACGCGGTTGTTTTTCAGTTCACTTATGGCATTTTTTAAAACACTTCCTGTTTTATCTCCATCAAGGATTCGAATACCATATTTTGCCGCCTGTTCAAAGACCCTTTTTTTAAGTTGGGGGGTTTTAAATTTAGCTATCATTGAGACATTTATATCACTGACTGCAAGTAATGTAGGGATATATTCAATCGCGCCATAATGCCCGGTTATAAATATCACACCCTTCCCCTTCAATAATGCGCGCCTTAGAACAATAATATCATTGCTTGCTATATGGCATTCCAGAAATCTTTTTGCTTTCTGCTGTTTCTCAAATAATAGTGCGCAAAGATTCCCTTAAACACCTTCCTGCACATGAAAGTTTTATCTTTAATATCTTTTCTTACCCAACTAAGAGTATAACCTACCGAATTCTCTATCTTTTTTTTCTCCTCTTTATTTAAAATAAAATATATTTTGCCAAGCAAGCATATGTAAATCCTGGCAAACCACCATCCGATTGCTAAATAAAGAAATATATTCAATTTTAATTGAATAATTTCACTTAAATTTATTTTTACCATGTTGACCCATGTCTGATTATTTAAGATAGGTATATCTTATATATCAATAAGTATGCCAGCACCCTGACAAATATGAGCATCTCTAAATATTGTTGAACGTGAAAAAAGTCCAAAAAACGTCATTCTCACCCCGAATCAAGTTCTGAATAAGCTCCAATGGGAATCCATAAATTGCTGAAATAGCTGGATTCCCCGATCAAGTCGGGGAATGACAGACTAAATAAATCGACTTTTTACGAGTCTATTAAAATTATCAATTTACATTCTGATCACATGCGATTTTTACTTGAGGTCTTTGGCATTTTCGGCAAATATTTTCTTCTTAAAATGATTTTGCACATGAAGTTGTGCATGGTGCACAATATTGTGTGCAAAATAAGAGTTTTTTTGTTAATAAGTAACAGGCCGATGTGTATTCGGATTAATTCATTCACTTTACATTAAAATTTGAGATTTAAAATACTATCTTTTATTTTCGGAAAAATATAATGTAACATATTTATATTCCTCTCCTTTTTCATATAATTTTGCTATATATAATTTGATTATTAAAAATTTCGTGATTAATGAGGCAAATTTGGCACGATGATTGTAGAGAATATAACATATGTTATACATTTAATTTTCATCAATCTAAATTCTATCACCTTATAACGCTCTGAAAGGCAAATAATCACATGGGAAAAAAGGCATCTATTTTAGTTGTTGATGATGAGAACGGGGTTCTTCAGTCTTTTAATATGATATTAAATTCCGATTATAATGTTTTTCTTGCCAATACAGGTGAAAAAGCGATGGACATCTTTGCCAGGAATTCCATTGATGTCATACTGCTTGATATACTGATGCCTGGAATAAACGGCCTTGACCTGTTGAAACAATTCAAGGAACTGGAACCGGATACTGAAATTATTATGGTAAGCGCTGTAAAAGAGGTTCAAACTGCTGTTAATGCAATGAAATACGGCGCCTTCGACTATGTGGTAAAGCCATTTGTTGTTGAAGAGATATTAAATATTGTTGAAAAGGCCCTTGAAAAACACCAGCTTATGCGCGAAGTCACATATCTGAGGGAGGAGATCGAAAAATACCATCCTTTTGAAAGGATAGTAGGTCAGGACAAAAAAATAAAGGCCATCTTTGATCTGGTGCTAAACATTGCCGACGGCGACGGCGCAGTACTCATTCAGGGAGAGAGCGGAACAGGCAAAGAGCTTATAGCCAGGGCCATACATAAACTCGGCAACCGGCGGGATCAGCCCTTTGTTGTAATAAACTGCGCCGCAATCCCTGAAACCCTCATGGAGAGCGAGGTATTCGGTCATGAAAAGGGCGCCTATACAGGGGCATCCTCCACCAAGGTCGGTAAGATTGAGATAGCGGACAAGGGCATTGTGTTTCTTGATGATGTTGACACCCTCGACATAGGCATGCAGGCAAAACTATTGAGGGCCATACAGGAAAAGGAATTTGAAAGACTGGGAAGCACCAAACTGATTAAAGTGGATGTACGATTCATAGCCGCCTCCAATAAAGACCTTAAAAACCTCATTCAACATGAAAAATTCAGGGAGGATCTCTTTTACAGGCTCAATGTGTTTCCTGTTGAACTGCCTCCGCTTCGGGAACGAAGGGAAGACATCACCCTGCTGCTGAATTACTTTCTGGATTTACAGGCCAAACAGACTGGCAAACCGGCTAAAAGGTTTTCAGCCAGTTTTCTGAAAATGCTGTGTGAACACTATGAATGGCCCGGCAATGTCCGGGAACTGCAAAACCTTGTGGAAAGGCTGTTTACCATAACCAGAGGCAATGTTATCTTCCCCACAAATGCTTCCGCATTTCAGATCAGCAAAAATGAAAAGAAAGACATGCCTCTGAAGACAGCAGTCGATTTATTTGAAAAACAGTATATTGATGATGTATTGAACAGAGTTCGAGGCAGCAAAAAAACGGCTGCCCGCATGCTTGGAATACATCGAAACACCCTTCAGAAGAAGTTAAGCGAGTAAATTTGTTGAACTGGTAAAAAGTCCAATAAACGTCATTCCCGCGAAGGCGGGAATCTATAAGTGACTGATATCACTGGATTCCCACCTTCGCGGGAATGACAGAAAAAGATAAAATCCGACTTTTTTCGAGTGCAACAAACTTCATCCCTTCGACTTCTTTGTTCTTGCCTAAATCAGGTCATTGATGATATCTGATTTGATAAATGTATTTTATCAGCGGTCAGCTATTAGCTATCAGCAGGGCCGCTTTTTTCTGCACATCCATCCTGAAATATCATTTTTCCGGGTGGTCGTTGTCTTATATTTTAATGGACGAGTTAAAAAATATGGAAAGAAAACCGCTCATAGCCATTACCATGGGAGATCCTTCCGGCATCGGACCGGAGATAATAAAAAAGATATCATTCGATGAGAGTATACGTGAAGTATGCAGGCCCTTTGTCATTGGCGATCCGAATGTTTTTTCACTTTACACTGACAATGATTTCTCAGTTTCAGGCGTAACAAACATTTGCAATATCAGCGAAAAATCGGGGCATTTTGATGTTCTGGCAGTTTCGGCAGATAAGCCTGAAAAGATAACACCCGGCATACCCTCCCTTCAGGGAGGAGTCATGATGGTAAAATCGGTTATAAAGGCGGTTGAAATGGCCAAAAACAGAGAGATCGCCGCCATGGTCACCTGCCCTATCAACAAGGCCCTTATGAACCGTGCCGGTTACAATTTTGAAGGGCACACTCAGCTTATCTCCCATCTGACAGGCGCAAAAGACTTCGTAATGATGCTGGCAGGTGAAAGGCTCAGGGTAACTCTTGTTACAATACACTGTGCACTAAAAGAGGTTCCCAATAGAATCACCCGCGAGAATATTCTGAAAACCATAAGCATCACAGCAAATTCACTGAATACCGATTTTTCCATTGAAAAACCCAAAATCGCTGTCGCGGCCCTTAATCCCCACGGCGGCGAGGAAGGGCTTTTCGGGTCCGAAGAAAGGGATATCATATTGCCCGCGGTTCTAAGGGCAAGAGAGGCGGGGTTTGATGTCGAAGGCCCTTTGCCGGCAGACACACTTTACCCGAAGGCCGTGGCAGGCCGCTTTGACGCGGTGGTAAATATGTATCATGATCAGGGTCTCATACCCCTTAAACTTCTTCACTTCTCGGACGCGGTGAATATAACCCTGGGCCTGCCCATTATAAGAACCTCCGTGGACCACGGCACAGCCTATGATATCGCGGGAAAGGGCATAGCAGACTCAAGCAGTCTCAGGGCGGCAATAATAATGGCGGCAAATATGGCGAAAAACAGATTTGGAATCAGAGCATAATAATGACAACAGACAAGATCAAGATAAGAGGCGCGAGAGTTCATAATCTCAAAAACATATCACTGGACATTCCAAGGAATAAGGTTGTTGTTATTACAGGACTTTCAGGATCAGGAAAATCATCACTTGCCTTTGACACCATATACGCGGAAGGACAGAGGAGATATGTGGAGTCTCTTTCCGCCTACGCAAGGCAGTTCCTCGAACAGATGGACAAACCGGATGTTGATTACATCGACGGGCTGTCGCCCGCCATATCCATCGAGCAGAGGGCGTCAAGCAAAAATCCTAGGTCCACCCTGGGGACTGTCACCGAGATATACGATTATCTAAGGCTGCTTTACGCCAGAGTAGGCCATCCCCACTGCCCAAAATGCGGGATCGAGATTACACCGCAGACAACCCAGCAGATAGTGGACCGAATAATGGGGATGGATGAAGGCTTAAAAATACTGATCCTCGCGCCAATGGTGGATAACCGCAAGGGTGAATATCATCAGATCTTTGAAAAGCTGAGAAAGGATGGATTTACCAGGGTAAAGGTGGATGGCGAGGTAAGGCTTCTGGATGAGGATATCACCCTGGACAAGAATAAAAAGCACACTATCAGCGTTGTTGTTGACCGCCTGGTAATAAACAGCGACATAGGACGCCGCCTTACCGACTCCATTGAGATGACGCTTAATATCTCAAGCGGACAGGCGATTGTTGATGTTATCGATTCAAAGGAGATCCTTTTCAGTCAAAAGGCAGCGTGCCTGAATTGCGGGATAAGCATTCCCGAACTTACTCCCCAGATGTTCTCCTTTAACAATCCTCATGGGGCATGCCCTGAATGCAGCGGCCTTGGCATGAAGAGGTATTTTGATCCTGATCTTATTGTCCCGGACAAGTCGCTTTCTCTCAGGGAAGGCGCGATTGTCCCCTGGTCAAAACGAAGTTCTGTCTATTACCAGCAGATGCTTGACTCTCTCTGCGGGCATTATGGAGTCGATATCTATACGCCGTTTAAGGATATTAAAAAGGAGATACAGGATGTCTTTCTGCTGGGATCAGGTGAAGATGAGATCCAGTTCTATTTTGAAAAGGACGACAGAAAATATCTCTACAAACGGCCTTTTGAGGGAATAATCCCCAATCTTGAAAGACGATATCATGACACTGATTCACAGATTATAAGAGATGAGATTGAAAAATATATGAGCATTATGGACTGCCCTTCCTGTGAAGGCTCAAGGGTCAACCCCGTGAGCAGGGCCGTAAAGGTCGGCGGAAGGTCCATAAACGAGATAACCGCCCTTTCCATTGAACAGGCCAATGATTTTTTCAGAAACATTCAGCTTGATTCAAAAGAAAAAGAGATAGCACGAAGGATTATCAAGGAACTGAAGGAACGAATAGGATTTTTACATAATGTGGGCCTCTCCTACCTGACCCTGGACAGGTCATCCGGCACCCTCTCGGGCGGTGAAAGCCAGAGAATCAGGCTGGCAACACAGATCAGTTCGGGCCTGGCCGGGGTCCTTTATGTGCTGGATGAACCCAGCATCGGACTTCACCAGAGAGACAACCTCCTTCTTCTCAATAATCTCAAACGGCTTAAAGACCTGGGAAACACGGTCCTCATTGTTGAGCATGACGCCGAAACCATTGAAGAAGCCGATTATGTAATAGATATGGGACCCGGGGCCGGCATGAACGGCGGAAAGGTAGTGTTTTCAGGCACGCCAAAACAGCTTGTCAGGTCAAAGGATTCCCTCACGGGTCAATATATCTCCGGAAAGCTTAAAATACCTGTGCCCTCCAAAAGGAGAAAAGGCAATGGAAATTTTATAACTGTTCACGGAGCGCGTCAAAACAACCTGAAGAACATTGATGTAAAAATACCCCTCGGAACCTTTACCTGTGTCACAGGGGTT
>CAZJOB010000085.1:0-11180 GCA_964547435.1 uncultured Desulfatiglans sp.
CAGACAGAAATAAATAACGACGAGACGGTAACCGTCGAATAAATTTAATTTTATATAAAAGGTTGAAGGGAGCAGGCAAAGAATGCAAATAACTTCAGAATTAGTAAAAGAACTTAGGGAAAAAACGGGCGCAGGCATGATGGACTGCAAAAAAGCCCTTACGGAAACAGACGGCAATATTGAAAAAGCCATTGAATATTTAAGAGAAAAAGGTCTCGCGGCAGCGGCCAAAAAAAGCTCGAGAATAGCGGCTGAAGGCATTGTCATAGATTGCAAGGGCGATCCGGTCAGTATCGAACTGAAAGCCCCTTCGGACAAACTGCTGGAATTCATAGACAGGCTCAGAATAAAGATTTCGTCGGATTTTAACGATACGAACAGGGCGTTCTTTACCCTTCTTGAGCAGGTAAAGGAGCTGGAAAAAAGCCTGGTAAAGGAATTCGGTGATATAGATAATATCAAGCAGATTGAATATTTTGAGATGAATATCAATCGTGAAGTGGGTTCAATTGCCGAATCCTTTAACTCCTTTACAAATATTCAGGAGATAAAGAATATAGTAATTGAAAAGTTAAAAAAGATTAAGGATCTTGTATCATTGAAGAAAAAAGAAGAGATAAGAAAAAATCAGGCCGCTCAGCAGAATATTCAGACTCTGAATAAGAAGATAAGTAAGATTGAACAACGTGCGCGCAAGATATCCATGAAGGCAAGACAGTTTCAGAAGGCTGCCATGAAGGACGGCCTTACAGGTCTTTTTAACCGGGGGGCCTTCGATCTCAAGATCAATGATGCGATAAATATGTTCAATGAGCGCGGCGTTTCCTTTTCAATAATAATGTTTGATGTGGATAAGTTTAAGGAAATAAACGATTCTTTAGGTCATATTGCAGGGGATAAGGTGTTGCAGAAGGTCTCCGAATGTCTGACAGAGACCTTTCGTAAAGACGATTTCATTGCCAGGTTCGGGGGAGATGAATTCATAGTCCTGATTGAAGATCTTACCGAAGATATGTCAAGAGAGAGAATCAGGCTGTTCAACCAGAACCTGAAAAAAAGACATTTTGTCTCACATGCAAAGGGGGAGATAAATCTTACCGTGAGCACCGGGGCGGCCATGGCAAGGGAGGGAGACACCCCTGAGAGTGTTATCAACAGGGCGGATAAGGAGATGTATGAATTTAAGCACGGTATCGGCATCAATAAACAGGCCCTTGAATAGGGCAGGGCGCCTTAATGAAATCCGGAATAACCCTGAAAATGAAACTCGATGAATTATATGAATATTATAATAATAGAGAATTTGTCCATCCTGACCCCCTTGAATTCCTTTATGGCTACCGGGACATTCGTGACAGGGAAATCGTGGCCCTTGTCGCCTCATCGCTGGCATATGGAAGAGTGGTTCAGATACTGAAGAGCGTCTCAACGGTCCTTGAACTGATGGGGCCGTCGCCAGAATCATTTGTAATCGAATCGTCCGAAGACAGGATCATAAGGACATTCAGCGAATTCAGACATCGTTTTACCACGGGCGCTGAAATGGCGGGAATGCTGATCGGAGTAAAACGGATTATAAGCAAAGGTTCATCTCTTTATAAGACCTTTCTGTCAGGATTTGGCGATAATGATGATACTGTCCTGCCCGCTCTTTCGGTCTTTGCCGGGCGTCTTAACGCGGTTGCAGAATGTTGCAGAAGCAGCCTCATGCCGTCACCCGGTCTGGGAAGCGCGTGCAAGAGACTGAACCTTTTTTTACGATGGATGGTAAGAAGAGACAGGGTTGACCCCGGAGGATGGAACAGGGTTCCGCCGTCAAAACTCATTGTCCCTCTTGATACTCATATGCACAGGACAGGAATAAGACTGGGGTTAACGGCCAGAAAACAGGCCGATATTAAGGCCGCCATTGAGATAACAGAGGCATTTCGAAGGCTGTGCCCCGAGGACCCGGTAAAATACGATTTTGCCCTTACCAGGCTGGGCATCAGAAAAGACGCTGATCCGGATCTGTTTTTTACGGTGGGCACTTATAAGTAGCAGGTTGGGTGATTTATCCTCGGAACTATTAATATCGTAGGCTTAATCCATCCTTCTGCGTAACTGTACGCCCTTGATTATGCGTTATTAGGCTTTAGAACTGGCAATGCTTCTCATGTGATGAAAGGCTTGATGCGGCGCTTATACCGCCCAAGGTCATCGTAGTGAAGAACGTCAAAAACCTCCTTGTCCCTGGGAAAATGCTGGCTTGCCCTGTGGGCGAAGGTATAGTGAGGAATGATGCCGATGTTGTCCAGGGCAAGAAGCCGCTTTCGAACACACTCGGGATTGGCGATAGAGATGGGGCGTCCTGACTTGTGAATCGCGAGTAGCATGCGCATTGTTTCCACCATCCGGCCAATGGATTCGCCCCGCAGCTCTACCTTGAACCTTTCGTTGCTATATTGGGATGGACGCATGACACAAAGGTCTATGTGCGTCGTGTTGCCACCGCGCTTGATTTCCCAGGGGTGCCCTCCCACGCCTCTTTTGGGATGTTTGCCGTCGAGCCAATCGGCGAACTCCTCCTTGGATTCGGGATCGATATCCAGAAGACCTTCATGCCTGCCATCAGCATACTTTTTGTACATCTCCCGGCCGGACAGAGATTTGTCAACCGCGTCCTGTTTTCTTGCCGCTGCGATATAGGCGATCCGGCAGTACTCGAAAAAATCGTTAGCCGTCATGGATGTGATTTCTGTATTCTCTGACTTCAAAAAATAGCCCTCCTCCACCAGTCGGACCAGCCGCTTGGTATTTGCGATGCCAAGCTCCTTATCCAGGCGATAGATATCTGGGATGGAGGCTCTGATGATCGCATTAGGAACTATGCCGTATCTGTTTCGAAGGGGATATTCAATCTGCACCTTTTTATTTAGACCAAAGATAAAGATTATACGCCTTGCCTCATCAATCCCTTTACGCTGGCGCCCGATGAAAACCTTGTCAATTACCTCAAGACGGCAGTTCACTGTTTTTTCATACAGCCGTTTCAGAAAAGGATTTGGCATGTATTTTCCCTATGCATGTGAAAAATCAATCAGCACAGCCGTGTTTTTTAATTACATAGTCAATTAATAATGTTTTAAAATCTTCAAGTCCATAGAAATTTTTGGGTCAATACGAATTTCTCAAAGGAATAATAACCTGTTTTAATTGAGAAATTTGCCAGACAATTTATAGCCATACCCCATTCCTGTCACCCTGAGCGAAGCGAAGGGTCTCTATTTTGTGACCATTCACATTCCAGATCGCGCCATTCAGAATAACTGATTCATGAGAGATTCTTCGCTTTGCTCAGAATGACAATGGTAGATAACTCAATCATTGTGAATGCTGGAATCCAATAAAATCTTGTACTGATTTTCTTAAAAATCCAAACATAAGAAATTTGTATATAATACAATAATACTGCGAAATTAATGAGTTATGCCTTTTGAGAAATTCGGAAATAGCCAAATTTTTTCTGCCAGAATCTCAAGATTCTCTTTTTCATAGAATATTACTCTTACCCTCGGGCCAACAGGGGTCCACTGATATGACGGCATTTTGAACAAGGCAATAACCGGCGCCCCTGTCATGGCGGCGAGGTGGGTAATTCCGCTGTCATGGCCTATGTATAGAGCTGCCTTTTCAAGCATGAACAGCAGATCCTTTTTTTCGGGATAAAATACAACCCTTGCCGTGGTCTTTTTCAATGCACCTTCAAAAAACGGCACAAGGGCCTCCTCTGCCGGGCCAAGAAGCACTATGGAATCACCGGTCTTTTTGCCTGCTGTCTGACTGATATCTTTAATCAGCTCAAGCCATAGCTCTTTTGAATAGTTCTTAGTCGCTGAACCGGAGCCCGGATGAAATACTATACCCTCACCCTTGGAAGAAGAATCTGTTCCGGCAATAAGCGCCCTTTTGTATGCCGCGTCAAAGGCGGCCCGTGCATTCATGGGAAGACCGGCCGATTCGATACATTCGGCCATATATAAGGCGATATGGGTTTTTACTGATTCAGACTGAAAAGGGGAAAATATTCCTATTCTGCTTTCGGGAAAAAGAGCTTCAAGATTGGAACGCACAACCCCGTCAGGATCATTCATAAATGCGATAACATGCTGAGGATCGGGTTTGGGTAATGATATGCCGCGCATCTCCTTCGGGTCTTTCGTGAATATTCCATGCCATCCGCCCATCTCCAGATCAACACAGTCTTTCACATAGGGCCTGAGAAAATCAATGCCTGGAAGCCTGCCTGCCACAAGGATATCCGCGCGCCTGTTCAGGAAGGCAATGGATGGCATGAGCATCAGGGTGTCACCCAGCGCGCCAGCTCTTATGATAAGAATCCTCAATTTGATCGGGCCTTCATGCCTGAAAACACAAAACCATCTCCGAAAAGGAGATGGTTTTGTGTTTTTATATGAAAATTATAACAGGAAGTCATCCCTGTTTGAATCAGCTTCTCACCAGAAATCTTGAATTCACCTTTTTCGCGCTGAAATAATCCCTGGTAAAATTTTCCGCCTTCTCGGCGTCATAGTCCTTGCAGGAGAATATGTTGACATAAACAGCCCCTGTGCCCTCTGAAAAATGGGCTGTAATTGAACTTGTCTCAATGAACTGTACAAGAGAATAACCCTTTGTATGTTCCTGGTTTTCTCCGAAATAGGGAGTCATGGGTTCGCCGTATGGTTTCATATCTATAACATCGCATAATTCCCCGGCGTATCTCCTGATAGCCTCTTCACTGGAGATCTTCTCCATGTCACAGTCATAGAGATCCAGTACCAGTTCCCATCCAAATGTAACTTTTTGCGCCGGGAATACATCATCTTTTCTTATTTGCGCCAGATTATTTTTCATGATAAACGCTCCTTTAAAAAACCCGGTATGTGGAAAGCTCCCTTATGCAACCCCGGATTGTAATACATTGTTTTTAAATTGTTTTTTGCCTTTTTTCGCTCCAAGGCTTCGATATCGGCATTCTTGGGATTTATATTATCAGAACAGAACATGGCTGAAAAAAGGCCCCCTACATATGTTGGCACTGTAAACACGTACGAATACACATTTGAAAACACCTTTTTCAGTATGTCATATGCCTCTTTCTGTTCACCCGGCTGTAACTGGATCGATCCGGTCTGACGCACCAGTATCCCTCCGGGGTTCATTATTCCATAAATATCCCTGTAAAATTGAGTGGAAAAAAGGACCCTGGCCGGACCCACAGGGTCAGGCGAATCCACAATTACCACATCAAATTTCTCATTCGTTTCCTTTACAAAGGCGGCCCCGTCTGAAATTACCAGATTCGTCCTCTCATCTTCAAAGGCGTTGTTATTGATTGAAGGCAGATATTCTTTGCACAGATCGACCACGCGGGAATCGATTTCAACCATAACCGCCTTTTTAACACTGCCGTGCTTGAGGACCTCTCTTAATATGCCGCCGTCTCCGCCTCCGATTATAAGAATATTCTCCGGCTCATAATGGGAAAGCATGGGCACATGCACCATCATTTCATGGTATATGAACTCATCCTTTTCGGTAGTCTGAACAATACCGTCAAGGATCAGCATTCTGCCGAATTCATGCGTGTCAACCACCTGTACGTGCTGAAAATCCGATTTTTCATCGTAAAGTGTTGACTTTACTGAATAACGGGTCTCAATATTCTGCCATTTCTCGCTGACCCACACACGCTCTTCAATCATGAAAAAATGCCCCGCTTGATCTCCTGTATTTCCAGCTTTCTGGGAGAAAATTCCTCCTCCAGCACAGGTATCGCCCTGTGAGGATCTATTGTGCCGCAAACAAAGAGATCAATCGCTGCGTATTCATATTCTGGCCATGTATGGATGCTGAGATGTGATTCCTGAAGAACAGCCACACCGGAAACACCCCCGTTGGGAGTGAAGACATGCAGATCAATACTCAACATTGTGGCGTCGCATGCCTTGATGGCTTTGGTAATGATATTCCGGATACGGCTTGGGTCGGAAAGGTGCCACTTGGTCCATAATTCAATAAGAAGATGGACCCCCGCGTATTTCAGGTCATCCTCCCGGCAGCAGTATTCCTTGCATTCTATAGCTTCTATTGTATTTATCAGGGTCTTCATCGATACTCATAAAAACTCCTTTTTCATTGAATTTTAAAACTTGCCATTTTCCGGCAAAGGTCAATTACCGTCATTCAAAACAGGTAGATTTTGATAGAACAAACAGGGCAGAAATGCAACAAAAAAATGATCCCCCTTAATGGAAAAATTCGAATGCTTCGAAAAACAGATAATTATCCTTTGATATGTTGAAAATTATTAAATAAAGAATTATTATGCTCAATAAATATCTAGGAAGATAAGGAGACATTAAATGGCACCAAAACTGATAATCATAGGCGGTGTGGCGGGCGGGGCGACCGCGGCTGCCAGGGCGCGCAGACTGAATGAAAATGCGGAGATAATACTTTTTGAGAGGGGTGAGTATATTTCATTCGCAAATTGCGGGCTCCCCTATTATATAGGTCAGGTAATCAAGGAAAGAGACGCACTTCTTGTTACCACTGCAAAGGCCTTTACCGCGCGTTATAATATCGACATAAGGACCTTTTCAGAGGTTACAGCTATAGACAGGGCAAAAAAAGAAATCACGGTAAAAAATCTCAAAACCGGCGACACATACGCGGAAACTTATGACAAACTGATACTCTCTCCCGGCGCGGAACCCCTGAGACCCGCCCTGGAGAATATTAATCTTCCCGGTATATACAGCCTTCGCAGCATTCCCGATTCAGACCTTATAAAGGCCCATGTTGATGAGAGAAGACCGGAATCAGCGGTTATCGTGGGCGGCGGTTTTATCGGCCTGGAGATGGCCGAGAATCTTGTCCACAGGGGTGTCAAGGTTACTGTCGTGGAACTGCTTGATCAGGTTATGGCGCCTCTGGATTATGAAATGGCCTCGCTGGTTCATTTTCATCTCGAGGAAAAGAAGATAAATCTGATTCTTGAAGATGGCGTCAAATCCTTCGCAAAAGAGGGAGATAAAATTAAAGTAGTCACAGGGAAGGGTAAAGAGATAGATTGTGATATGGTTGTTCTGTCAATCGGCGTAAGACCGGAAAATTCGCTTGCCGTAAAGGCCGGGCTTGAAACGGGAAAACGCGGCGGCATTAAGGTTGATTCCGCTATGCAGACCTCTGATCCCGATATATACGCGGTCGGCGATGCGGTTGAGGTCACGGATTATATAACAGGGATGCCTGTTATGACCCCCCTTGCCGGGCCGGCAAACAAGCAGGGAAGGATCGCCGCGGATAATGCAATGGGGAGAAAATCTGTCTTCAAGGGGACAACAGGAACTGCCGTTGCCAAGATTTTCGATCTTACTGTCGCGTCTACAGGCGCCAATGAAAAGACGCTCAAACAGAATAATATCCCTTATCTCGTAATTCATACACATTCCGGATCTCATTCCGGCTACTACCCTGATTCCCAGATGATAGACATAAAGCTAATATTCACCCCTGATGATGGAAAGATTCTCGGGGCTCAAATGCTGGGTGTTAAAGGTGTGGATAAACGCATTGATGTTATCGCAACTGCCATACACGGCCGAATGACTGTATATGATCTGGAAGAGCTTGAACTGGCTTATGCCCCTCCTTACTCCTCAGCAAAGGACCCTGTTAATATAGCCGGATATGTTGGCGCAAATCTTCTTAAGGGCGATGTCAGCAATATATACTGGAATGAACTGAAAGATATAGACAGGGAAAATGAGATACTGATAGATCTGAGGGACAGGGATGAGATTCTCACATCAGGAGATATCGAAGGATCGCTGCATATACCCCTGAATGAATTGCGAAGCAGATTGAATGAGCTAGATAAGAATAAAAGATATATTCCATACTGCGCAGTTGGCCTTAGGGGATATCTTGGGCATAGAATACTCATTCAGAACGGATTCAAATCCAGAAATCTCAGCGGCGGATTCAAGACCTACGATATTACCGTGCCGATATAAAAAAAGGTTCGGGGCGCAGGGCACAAGGCGCAGGGAAAACCTTAAAAAACCTGATTAACAGCCTTGTGCCATGTGCCTTGCGCCCTGCGCCAAGAATAATAAAATATTCTCGCGTAGCGTATAACATACTGAAAACATTAGAAAGAAAGTCGAATTTCCTATGACGATTCATAAACTGGCAGGCAAACCGGCGCCCGAGTCCATGCTGATCGATGTGGAGGAACTTAAAAGGTCCTATTACACTGGTGAGGTCAGGGGACCTGTCTCATTCGGTACATCCGGTCACAGGGGATCATCCCTTTCCGGAACCTTCAATGAGGCCCATATAGCAGCCACGGCCCAGGCAATGTGCGAATACAGATCAGCAAACGGGGTGACCGGCCCTGTTTTTATGGGGCTGGATACTCACGCGCTTTCAGAACCCGCGTTTAAGACAGCGCTTGAGGTATTTGCCGCCAATGAAGTCGAGACGATTATTCATGCCAAAGACGAATTTACTCCTACACCCGTGATATCCTTTCTCATCCTTGAATATAATAAAGGGAAAACGAGCGGAAAGGCTGACGGCGTGGTTGTTACACCGTCTCATAATCCTCCTCAGGACGGCGGTTTTAAATACAACCCGCCTCACGGAGGACCTGCTGATGTGGACGCGACCCTGTGGATTCAGGAAAAGGCCAACCGGTTAATGGAGAATAAAAACAGGGGCGTCAAAAGGATAAACTATTCAAAGGCCAGAAATGCCGCCACCACCCATGAGCAGGACTTTATAACACCCTTTGTTCGTTCTTTGTCGAAGGTCATAGACATGGACATAATCAGGGACGCGGGTCTCAAAATAGGCGCTGATCCGATGGGGGGATCAGGGGTCCATTTCTGGGGGCCGGTTGCTGAACATTATGGCCTGAATATAGAGGTTGTAAATAATCAGGTTGACCCTTCGTTCGGCTTTATGACTCTCGATTCTGACGGGCAGATAAGGATGGACTGTTCCTCCCCCTATGCCATGGCCGGGCTCATATCAATGGCGGAAAAATTTGATATTGCCTGGGGAAATGATCCGGATTTTGACAGGCACGGCATTGTCTGCCCTGACGGCCTGATGAACCCCAACCACTATCTTTCCGTGGCAATATGGTATCTCCTTAAAAACAGGCATGCCTGGGACAGGGATGTGTCCATAGGAAAAACACTCGTAAGCACCAGTATGATAGACATGGTAGTCAGGGAATGCGGAAGAAGGGTCTATGAGGTTCCTGTCGGATTCAAATGGTTTGTCAGCGGCCTTTCCAAAGGCGATATCGCCTTTGGAGGAGAAGAGAGCGCCGGGGCCACATTTCTGAGAATGGACGGCTCGGTCTGGACAACGGACAAGGACGGCTTCTGCATGGCGCTTCTTGCAGCGGAGATCCTGGCAAGGACGGGAAAAACACCGTCCGCGATATACAGGGAAATTCTTGTCCCCCGGTTCGGAGAACCTTTCTATAAAAGGGAAGACGGCCCGATCACCGACGTTCAAAAGAGGTTTTTAAAAGACCTTGAGCCCGAATCAATAAAGGTCTCGTCACTTGCCGGAAAATCCATAAAGGCGGTTATCACAAAAGCCCCCGGGAATAACGCCCTCATGGGAGGTGTAAAGGTTCTGCTCGAAGACGGCTCGTGGTTTGCGGTCAGGCCCTCAGGGACAGAACCCAAGATGAAATTCTATATCGAGAGTTTCAGCGGTGAATCCCTGTGGCAAAAGATCCATGACGAGGCCCTCTCCATGCTTTTTCCTGCCGATTTGTAAGCTCATAGTCAAAAAGGGCCTCAAGCGCAGAATAATCCGGGATTTTTTTTAGTGACCGGAAATTCGAAAAACGGCCTTAAATGCCTTCGAGTTAAATGCATTCAGGTATTCTTCGATAGGATGAGGTTCCACTGGAGGAAGTTTGATCAGCCCCCGCATAAGAAGGTTCAGCGCAGGGGTGAAATCTCCGCACCGGCTGCCTGTTATGGTGATCTCATCCACGACCATGGCGCTCATATTTATCTCCACATTTCCGGCATAAGTGCTCTTGACAATTATGGTTCCGCCCTTGCGGACAAGTGAATAGGCCAGGGGGAGTCCGGAGGGAGAACCGGTCGCGTCCACAACATACTCATAGGAGCCCTTTGGCGCTGAAAGAACCGTGGCATAGGGTCTGAACAATTCCAGTTTTTCCTCATGCCTGCCGATCACGGTCAGTTCCGCGCCCGTAAGTGAAAGGACCTGGGCGATCATCAGGCCCAGCCGCCCGTCGCCTAAGACGGCGATGTTTTTCTCCGGATCAATATGCACCCTGGAGGTGATCTCAAGGGCCGCTGCCAGGGGCTCTGTCAAAACCGCGGTTTCCGTGCTTATGATGTCCGGAACAATATGAAGCAGACGGTCCGGCAGCGTCAGATACTCCGCGAAACAGCCGTCTTTTTCACGAATGCCGAGAACGGTCCTGTTCATGCAGTGCCTTGGGCGCTGAGTGAGGCAGTACATGCACTTGCCGCAGTTCAGGTTGATCTCACCCACTACCCTCTTTCCTGTAAGACCGGCATCAACGGACTTTTCAACAACACCCACAAATTCATGGCCCATAACGCCATCAAAACCCGGAACATAACCCTTAAGGATCTCTTTATCAGTATTGCAGACTCCGCTTTGAAGCACACGAATCAGGCTTTCGCCCTCTTTCGGTTCCGGCATCGGATAATCGGTGCGCAATTCTGCATCTTTTCCATTGAAATACAGCGCCTTCATCTTTAAGTCTCCTTTTCGGTTTTTTGATATCCTGCTGATATTCCCATATAATTCATTTAAAATCCTGCCGGATTCCAGGGCGGCCCGGCGGGCTGTCGACATCTCTTTTTTAAGCATATACTAAAAACTCCTCAAACTCCTTGACAATCGGTTTTATCAATGATAGCAATCTACGTTTAATTTTAATAGCTCCTTGTTCCGTTTGATCATATGTGCTGTCTCCTTCCATGTTTATCCCGCATGAATCAAAGACAGCCGGTGAGTACAGACGGGACCAAATAATTTTAACAGTCCGAAAGGAGGATAATTTATGAGACATTATGAGATCATCTACATCGTTAATC
>CAZJOB010000086.1:0-11088 GCA_964547435.1 uncultured Desulfatiglans sp.
ACCAACGCGACAGCGGCAACCATGGCCACGGTAACCCTGCCGGAGATGAAGAGATATGGATATAACATGGGTATGGCAACAGGCGCAGTAGCCGCCGGCGGCAGTCTGGGCATCCTCATTCCGCCCAGCACGGTATTTATTATATATGGAATACTCACGGAACAATCAATCGGCAAACTTTTTATGGCCGGAATCATTCCGGGCATTCTCCTCACTTTTCTCTTTATGGCGGTTATTTATATCCTGGTGAGACTTAATCCCAAACTTGCGCCGGCAGGTCCTGAAACCTGTTTCAGAAAAAAGATTGCATCCTTTATGGGCGTTTTGGAAACGCTGGTTCTTTTTCTTATTGTTATGGGGGGCATCTTTTTCGGAATATTCACCCCCACTGAGGCCGCTGCAATAGGCGCATTTGCCACCCTTTTTATAGCCGTTGTCAGAAGGCAGGTAACATGGAGAGGTTTTCTCGATGCATTGTCAGCCACAGTTCAGACAAGCTGCATGGTTATGGTAATAGTTGCCGGCGCGACCATATTCAGTCATTTCATGGCTGTCACGCGGGTGCCTTATGAACTGTCGGCATGGGCAGGCAGCCTGCCCCTGCCCGCTTCTGTAATAATGATAATCATCGTACTGATATATCTGCTGGGTGGATGCTTCATGGACTCATTCGCTCTTATAATGCTCACGGTCCCGATCTTTGCTCCTCTTGCCCAAACACTCGGGTTTGATCTTATATGGTTCGGTGTTGTTATTGTTCTGATCGCCGAGATGGGAGTTATCACACCTCCTGTAGGAATTAATGTATATGTTGTTCATGGCATAGCAAGGGAGGTGCCCCTTGAGACAATATTCAAGGGTGTAATGCCCTTTCTCGCAGCCCTTATAATATGCAACATCATTATATTGATATTTCCTCAGATCGCCCTGTTTCTGCCGAATCTAATGAGGTAAAATATTTTTTGACAGGATCAACAGGATAAAGAGGATAACGATAGTAAATGTTATAAATAAAGATGCTGAGCAATTAAAAATTGTCATTCTGAGCGAAGCGAAGAATCTCTAATGAATCTGTTATTCTGAATGACATGATCTGGGATGTGACTGATCATAAAATAGAGACCCTTCGCTTCCAGACTGTGTCGTAATTATTTTTAAATGAAAAACCGTGTGTTTTTCCTAATGGTTTTATTCTAAAAAATAAAAGATATCGCAGTGTCGTCAAAATTTGATGAACTCGTAAAAAGTCCCGAAAACGTCATTCCCGCGCAGGCGGTAATCCATAACTATCTGAAAACACTGGATTCCCCGATCAAGTCGGGGAATGACAGACTGGAAAATGCAACTTTTTACGAACGCAACAAATTTGTAAGTCAGTTTTTCCCCGAGTTCAAAAACTTTTATTTCGACACAGCCTATTCGCTCAGGGTGACAGGCATCGGGCGCAGATGCAGATACTTGATTGACAATTTTCTCAATTAAAACAGGGCATTAATCCTTTTAAAAATTCGGATTGACCCAAAATTCAGGATAATAAAATGAACAATCTATTAATAGGATTTATCGGCATTGGTGTGATGGGAGATCCAATGGCGCGCCACCTGTTGAATGCGGGGTATTCTCTTACAATATTTTGAGGTCACTTATGGATATTATTAGAGGAATCACATATAATCTTAGAGGTCTGAAACTGGGTCTTTTAACCCCGCGCCTGTTGATGCTGGGTCTTGCGCGTTTTGTAATCGTCTGTCTGGTGACATTCGTTCTGGCCGGTGTTGTCCTGATTTATCATAATGAGATCATGGAAATGATATGGTCAAGGCCGGAAAGCAGATGGATACTCTGGCTCTGGTATCTTGTTTCATGGCTGCTCACAACCATACTTGTTATTTTATCATCTGTCTTTGCTTATCTGCTTTCACAGATCTTTTTTGCGGTTGTCATAATGGAAAGCATGTCAAGAATAACAGAGAACATGTTATCAGATCATGTGATTGAACCGGATAAAAGGCCCTACATTTCCCAGTTGCTCTTTCTTGTAAAACAGGAGATTCCAAGGGCTTTGCTTCCTCTGATAATTATCATGATTCTTACCCTTGTAAGCTGGTTAACACCATTAGGACCGGTTATTACCTTTGTTTCAACCCTGGCCGCCGTAATTTTCTTAACCTGGGATAACAGTGATCTTGTTCCGGCAAGACGCCAATACACCTTCAGGGAACGCCTGGGATTTTTAAGAAAGAGTCTGTTGTTTCATCTCGGTTTCGGACTTTTGTTTCTTATACCTGTCCTTAATATTCTGGCGCTCTCCTTTGCACCGGTAGGGGCCACAATATTTTTTGTAGAAAGGTACGATAAAAATATATTTTAATTTTGAGGAGGGTTTTTAATAACGCATCTGCGAGGGAAATGAACGCTAATTCGATTAACTCATTTAGAACGTAAGACTTCTGTCTTACGCCTGCCCGGTTCAAGACTGCCCGGTGCATCTATGCGGGAAGCCGACCTGGTTGGTAGATAACCGGCGTCTATGTAATTGTAATCCATTAAAAGCAAGGGGAACCTCAACTTTGAATGATACAGTAAAAGAAACAGAAGAAAATGGTGAAATTATCCAGTGGCAGAAACTGGATAAACGGGTTGTTACTCTTTGGAAAATTCAATCATCCATAGGGCTTTCAATTCTCTATATTCCTGTCTTTATCGGAGGGACAGTATCGTGGCTTCTCACCTCTTTCCCTGGGTTTATTTTACCTTTACTGGTTTTATCAGCAATCGGTTTATTTTATCTCAATCTTTTCTGGTTGCCTAAAAGGCGCTATCTGTCATGGTCTTACCGTCTGACTGATGCCATTCTGGAATTCAGATCAGGCATTATCATCAAAAAATCTGTAATGATTCCTCTTTCCAGACTGCAGCATGTGGATTTGATTCGCGGCCCTATTGAACAGCGCCTCGGTCTATCCTCTCTAAAGATTCATACTGCAGGCACTCATGCAGCTTTTCATACCATTTCAGGGCTGGAGGCCGAAGCCGCGCGTAAACTTCGTGATGATTTGATTGCAGCCGCTAAACTTAAACTCAAATAATCCAGTGCAATTTTCCAATGAATCAAAATAACAAAGAAAAAGTCCCTAAATTAAAACCCGCGATTACAGATGGCTCGATCTATCGTCTGCACCCATTCACACTGTGGTTAATGCCGCTGGAAGCATTAGGTAAATTAATTATTCCGGTCTTTATGGCAGGCTTGATCTGGAATTTTCAGATAGTATTAACAATTTTTATTATTGTTTATATTTTCTCTCTTATTCACCTTTTATTTCGTTATCTCACATTACGATTCCGGTTAATCAATAATGAATTAATTATAAAATCCGGGAAACTGACTAAAAATGAACGCCGTATTCATTTTGATCGAATCCAGGATATAGAAATCAATCAAACCCCTTTAATGCGTCTTTTTAATGTTTCAAAAATACAAATCGCCACTGCGGCCAGTGATAAAGAGGAAGCTTCTCTCGAAATCCTGTCCCTGAATAATGCTGAAGATTTAAAACAGGCATTTATCAATTATCAAAAAGAAACTGCGACTGTTTTACCGGTTGAAGATGAAACTGCTGAAAACAGTGAACATGCAATCTGCAGTCTGTCTGCGCGTGAACTGGTAACAGGCGGATTCACGTCTTTTGCAGTAACAGCTCTAATGGGCATCATTGGCACCTCTGCTTATTTTATTATTTTCAACAATACCGGACTTCCATTTATTTCCCTGTTCGGAAGCAAAGCAGGTGATGCACTGCAGCGAATCCTGCCGGATTACGATTATATTAACAGAATTGTGGGTATCATGGATGCTGATACTCCGGGCAAGGCAGCCATTCTAATATTGTTTGGATTGTTTTCCTCCATCCTTGTCTATGTGATGCGCTATTATGATTATCATCTGGTTCTTAATGGCGAAGTTTTCAGTAAAAGACATGGATTGCTAAGCAAGATAAAATCCAGCATTGACCGTAATCGTGTGCAGGCTCTGAAAATAGAAGAAAAATTATTACAGCGAGTTTTTCATACCGCATCTATAAGTGTTGATACGGCCGGCGATAATTATCAGGTGGAAGATAAGAGAAAACGGGATCGGCTCGTACCGGTTATGAAAAAGGAACTGGCAGCAGCATTGACAGGTAAGATTTTCACGGAACTTGAGAGTGTTGAGGAAAAATGGAAAAGAGTGTCAAAGCAATCAGTTATACGAGGCAGTAAAGTCATCTGGGTAATTCTTCTTTTAGTCCTTATCCCGGGTTTTATATGGATGGGCTGGAAATCATTGATCTTATTGCCTGCATTCCCGTTCGCCTATTATCTGAATTATCAATGGTATCTTAATGGAGGGTACCTGCTTCATGAGTCCTTTATGCTCTGGAGATGGGGCTGGCTCAATCGCGAAACTCTGTATCTTCCAATTAAAAATATCCAGAGTGTTTCAGTGAGTCATACTCCTTTCGACAGAAGACGCAATCTGGCAACACTTTCTATAGACACTGCCGGGCAATCCAATACCGGCGGAGGCCCGAAAATTCATAACCTGCCCTATGAAGAAGCTGTAAGATTACAGCAATATCTGGCAAGACGTGTTTCTGAAAAAGGCTTCACATGGTAAACCCGGTCTTTTTATATTTGGATTGATATTTTGAGGTCCCTTACTCCACATTATCAACCGGGCCTCAACAGTAAAGAAAAATAGCAGCTAATAAAATGGGAGATCTCATGGAAAATCAGTTTTCTCACCTTCATTACGATCCGGTAAAACCACTGCTTCAATCAAACGATCCCGCAATACGCTATTTCACCGAAAGAGACTTGCTCGGCAATGACGTCGGATCCCTTGAAATCCTTTGGGACGGCATTCCCGCCATTAAAAAAATACTTAAAAAACAACTCCCAAACGGCTCCTTCAATCCCGGCAAAAATAACTCCGGCGCCGGCCAAAACCGAAGCCTCACGGAAACGTGGAGGCAGTTGAGATTCCTTATCGATCAATACGAAATGGGCAGGAGCCATCCTGCGATTCAAAACGCCTGCGAATATATTTTTTCCTGCCAATCTCAGGAGGGGGACATCAGGGGCATACTGGCGAATCAATACGCGCCGTATTACACCGGCGCAATTCTCTATCTGCTCATCAAGGCGGGTTATCACGACGACAAGCGGGTGCTGAAAGGCTTGCAATGGCTCCTCAACATGCGGCAGGACGACGGCGGATGGCTCATCGGCAGCCCAAGCCTGGCAAGCCGCACATGGAAGGAGGTATGCGAATTGACATCCACATGGACCCCCTTGCCGGAGCGGGACTTCGACAAGTCGCTGCCGTTTTCCGCCGCAGGCACCGGCATGGTCATACGGGCGTTTGCCGCTCATCCGCTCTACCGGAAATCCAAAGAAGCTAAAGTCGCCGCCGCCTTGCTGAAATCAAAAATCCTTAAAAAGGACAATTGGTCCTCGTACAAACATCCGGACAACTGGGTCAGGTTTCAATTCCCTTATTGGTGGAATCATCTCGTTTCCACCCTCGACATGCTTTCGCTAATCGGCATCCCGAAAGAGGACCCGGAAATAAAGTCCGCACTGCAATGGTTCGTTGACCATCAGGAAACAAGCGGCCTCTGGAAGGTTTCCTACTCCAAAATCCACAAACTGAGCGAAAAGGAAAATTCCTCGGACACGCGCCTGTGGATAACGCTGAGTATTTGCAGGATTTTCAAAAGGTATTTCGGGTAATCAAGAATTATGAGGATGCATAGGGTTAATACTTTGTATCTGAAAAAAAGATCAATTTCTGCACCGCTATGAGTAGACCAGAAATAGGCTTCGGGCAAATGGACAAGCATCGTCACCTGAGCAATTTAAATAGGAATAAAGAGGGCATAATTCTACTATTCTGATAGCTGAATCAAAATAAATGAGTCGAGGTACGCCCCCTATTTTTAAACAGTAACAATAAAAGACTGTGGCAATTTATCCGGTATATGTTATAAAGTCAGAGAAAGTGTCCACGGTCAACATGCAGGCGTCAGGGTATTCCGGGAAGCAACACATGGTCTTATACTGTAACATAAAATGGAAAGTAAGGAACTGATGAATATCATGAATGAGCAGGAACGTTTTCTGGGTACTATGCTGGGTGGAAAAACAGACCGTTTTCCCTTCTTTGATCTTGAACCGGAAGAAGAGACGCTCAACCGGTGGATAAGTGAGGGATTTCCCTCAGACCTTTCGGTAGCCGAGGCATTTGGACTGGAGACCCATTTTTCCGTTGGGCTCATGTTGCGCAGTGCGCCCTTCTTCAGAATGGCGCCTGATCTGCTGGATGATCCATCGGCTTTTGACCGGCATTATAACCCCGATGATCCTGCAAGGTATGAAAAAGACTTTGTTGAAAGGGTAGCCCGCTTAAGACAGGAGGGCCGGGTCCTTTATGTAGATGCATCGGGAGGCGGGCTCCTGCAGATGCTTGGCGTGGGCGACTTCAGGTCACTGGCGGCAGCCTGCAATGCAATGATATACGAACCGGGGCTGGTTGAAGACCTTGTAAACCGCACGACTGATTTCTATTGCACCTGTCTGGAAAGAGTGCTCTCCCGGGTCAATGTCGATTATGCCTCATTTTATGAGCCGATAGCCTCCAACAGCGGCCCTGTTATCTCTCCTGAAATGTTCACGCGTTTTGCGATCCCCGGGTACAGAAAGGTGATGTCTTTGCTTGACAGGTACGATGTTCCGCTTCGCGTATTCTGTTCCACCGGAGGAGACCTTACTTCTATTCTGGGACTCCTCATAGATACAGGCATGAATGCCCTGTGGATCAGCAACATTGCTGCCGCCCGCATGAAGTACATGACCCTTCGCCACCATTTCGGTGATCACATATCATTGATCGGAGGAATCGATTCTCTGGCATTGCTGAGGAATGAGAATATTCTTAAAAGAGAAGTGGAAAGGAGTGTTTTACCCCTTCTTGAAAAGGGGCGCTACCTCCCCTGCCTGGATGACAGGCCGAGAGTAGTCGTCTCTCTTGCTCAATACAGGCTTTTCAGGCAAATACTTACCGAACTGGCGCAGAGAGGGTAATGGGTAATTTTCAAGAGGGGAAATAATCCTATGAATGCGAGATCATTCTCTTACTGTTTGGCATTAGCGGTCTTTGTTGTTTCCGGCTGTGTTTCCAAAGGTGATGAGTATAAAGGGATTTATTATGCTGATAGGTCATTTTACTACTCAAACAGGGGTCTTTCAAGTATTGCAAAAGGAGATTATGAACAGGCCCTGTCAGATTTCAATAAAGTCATTAGAATTGAACCTGAAAGACATGAGGCATATGGTTATCGCGCTCAGGTATATATACTACAAAATAAACTTGATCTCGCAATCTCAGAGTATAATACGGCAATCGATAAAAAACCACTTCCTCAGTACTATATGGGCCGCGGCACAGTTTATCGCATGAAGAGACAATATGATCTGGCTATTAAGGAATATATTAAAGCTATAAGGATAGAGCCTAAATTCCGGGTTGCATATAATAATCTCGCGTGGCTTCTTGCCACTTGTAGTGATGAAAAATATCGTGACGGGTTAACTGCTTTAAAGTTCGCCAAAAAGGCTGTTGATCTTGACCCGGAATCATCCGCATCACTGGACACTCTGGCTGCCGCTTATGCTGCTGCCGGGGATTTTGATAATGCCATCAAAACTCAGGAAAAAGTTATACAGTTATTTAAAGAAGAGGGAAAATCAGACCTTTTGGACGGGGCTGAAAATCGTCTGGAATCATATAAAAAACACATACCATGGACAGAGACCTGATTAATGAAGAAGACATTTGATGATTTTATGTAAACTATTCATAAAAACCTTTCAGGAGAAACAGGATGAAAAAACAGCTATTAATTGCATTTATATTTTTAGCAACACTTGAGTATACCATGTCGTACGCGGAAGAATATCCATTGAAAGAGGTAGATACACCTCCCAGGGTTGTAAAGGCAGTCCGTCCGGTTTATCCTTCTGAACTATATACAGATGATGGTGTAATTATATATGAAGGACAGGTTATCTTAAGGTTTGTAGTAACCAAAGAGGGTAAAGTAAGAGATGTTGAAGTTATCAAGTCCGTGCCACAGGGTATTTTTGATAAATCAGCTTTAAACGCGATTAAACAATATCGATTTAAACCGGCTGTCAGTAACGGTGAGTCGGTTGACTGTATTGTAAGATTGCCGATGGAATTTTCCATACCGGGCGCTAAAACAATTTATGATGCCTATAAAGCAAGTGATAATGGGTTAAAGTTTTTTAAGGCAGGTGAATATGACAAAGCCCTGAAGGCTTTCAGTGAGTCGATAAAAATCAGCAGTAAATACAGTGCGGCTTTCTCCGGAAGGGGCTTTACATATATAGAACTGGGTGAATATCAAAAGGCTTTATCGGATCTTGACATGGCTATAAAATTGACACCCGAAAATGTAATAATTTACAGAGCAAGAGCTCATGTATATAAGGAATTGGAAGAATATAAAAAGGCCTTGAAAGATTATGAAAATGTTATTGCCAGGGAGCCCGGTAATAAAGAGGACTATTTAAACAGAGGTGATGTGTTAAGAAAACTTGGCAAATATTTTGAATCAATACAAGATTATACCAGAGTCATAGAACTGGACGAAAAATACGTACAGGCCTACAACAATCGCGCTGTTTCCTATAACAGATTGAATGATAACGATAACATGTGCCTTGACCTGGAAAAGGCATGTGAATTAGGCGACTGCAGGGGATATGACCATGCAAAGAAAGCAGGTAAATGCATCGATAATGCAGTTGATTAATTGCTATTCAAGCATATAAAGAGGAGAAAATCCGCATAATATCATTATAGATGGTAAATTGATATTTTGAGGTCCTCGTTTTACGGTGTTTCATTCGGTTTACGGCAGATAGAAAACGAACCGGCATCGGGTATCGCCTTTGACAGCACTCTCGAGAACTTCTCCCTTGAGGTTCTGATCCAATCCTGCCAGGTAGTGGCTGGCATGGCCCAGGCTGCAATGACAGACATCCGGGGAGATCGGCTTGTCCTGAAGGATCGCCTCCCGTACCAGGGGACAATGACAGGCATAGTAGCGTTTCATTTTCACATCTGTTTCGTGGAGATACCGGACTGCATTGTAGGGTACTTTGGTGATATAGATCCTGTCACCTTCCCGTCGTCCTCCTTCCATCTCCGGATCACTCTTGATGAAATCAAGCACTTCATCATTGATCACCAGCGTATACCAGGGTTTATTCTCATCCCGCAGCCTGGTGAGCAAGGTATCCCTTTCCCGCCGTTTAAGATCCAGAAATTCATCTATGCTTCTGCAGTTCCGATACTTTTCCTTATCCTCCAGATCGCTCCTGCGCCAAATATCCGCAGGAATCCCGTGCTGAACCTGATACCAGGCAGTACATATCTCTTCGGGAGCAATCTGTTTGGACATTCGTTCAGTAATCGTCTGAGTATAGGCGCATCTCTCCTTTTCATCGGCTCCAAGGGGTGGAAACTCTTCACGAAATACCAGATCACGTATCTCCCGGCCATGCCTTTCTTCAATCTTACCTGCCAGCACCTCCATGGCATTATGGCAATCCATTAATTCGACCAGGGCCACATACAGCTTACGATGGCCGAGCCAGTCAGCATAATCGGCTAGGGCAGATAAATTCTCAATAGTATTGCGTCCTTCGATGATAAGCTTCCGAGCATAACTCTCTACTTCCTCTTTCCCTGCATCGGCAGTGATTCCTTTCAGGCCATACCTCGTGAGGGACCTGGTAAAATCTTCGATAACCGACATTTGTTTCTCGATCGTATCATCAGAAACGCCCTTCTTTTGCAGGTATTCTTCGTACTCCTCTATCTTCATACTGTTTACCTCATGATACTTTCCGCTCGAAATTGTATTCCCAGTGGGTCCATTCTGTTCCATTCCTTTGTTGTCTGCCTGTCATTTTAGTAATCTCAATCTCTACAGCATAACATTTCGATATAGCTTCGATAGGAATCTCTTCAGCTTCAGGCTGAAGGGAGCGGTTAAACCTGTTCAATATTTTCCAACGTTCTTCCATGTTCTCTATAACTCTTGCTTCACCATAACAGATGACACTGTCATGGCTCGCACGGCAACTCGCTCCATAAGGATGACTGCAAAAATCAAACTGCTTTCCAACCGTGAAACAAACTTTCGGGTTTGCCTTTATACAGTCAAGCTTCTTTCCTTTGAGTGCACAATGGAATATTATCCTGCCTTTAAAATAGGCATAGGTCAGCGGCACGACATATGGCATCCCATCCATACATAGTCCCAGAAATCCCATTGTTTCCTCATGCAGGATTTTCTCCATTTTATCACGGGATTTGATGAATTTTTTTGATGGCATCTAACTTCCTTTTTTGAATGAATTAGTAACAGCATCTTCAGTTAATTCCAGCTTAACCAGATCTTCGGCTTTGGAAAAATGCATCTGGAATATTTTCCACTGATCACTAACCTTTTCCAGCACACCTGTCCAGCGAACGTTTTCCCAGTTGGCCGGTTTCCCTTTATATTCATTGTAATCGTTTAAAATACACGCAAACCAAGCGGTCTTTAAAGTGGGCGAAATATGAATCCGCAGGTCATTTATTTCGGTACGAATAGCCCTGAAATCATCCTGCAAGAAAAATTTTTCTGTCAATTCTTTACAAGCCTTTATCCCCACAATCGTTTCTTTGGAATCCGGTTGAAAAAAGAACAATTCGTCATTTTCAATTATCGTTGAATATGCCTGGGCCTTGTTTTTGTTATTCACTGCCCAGCCGATATTATCCCGAATCGTTTTTTCTATTTTCGTTATTTCTTCATGTGGATTATTCTTATTATTGTACGTATACGGTCCGTTCATTTGAGCCTCCTGATTAGTAGTGCATGATATTGGAAATATATACATTCCGGTTTTCGATTAATTGTAAAAAAACGACATTTTTTTGAGGGTCTCATAATATATAATTGATGT
>CAZJOB010000087.1:0-11066 GCA_964547435.1 uncultured Desulfatiglans sp.
GCTGCTCCTTTATAATCCCTGTTTTCAGTGTATGCCCTGCCTATTTCAACAATCGCGTTTCCCCATTCTTTTTGAGCTGCAGTAACCTCTGCCTCAGTAATAGCATTTCTCTCATTGCCGGCCTGAGCAGCACCGGGGTCAACCACACCAAACAATAACAGTGTTGATAAAATCAGTTTCCTATTCATATTGATGCTCCTTTTTAATATTTATAATTCTTTCATCCCTGGCAAAGCATGGATAATAATGTTCTGGCCGCCTCTTCAGGGCCATTCTGCTCCCACCCGGAAATACCCAGTCTGGTCCTCAATTGACCTACAAATACCCCATTTTCAAACAATCGCTCAAAATAACGCCCGGCAATCTCTTCATGCAGTTCTTTATACTGAATCGCTCCGAAGACATTTACAAAATAGGTATGCACCAGGCCCGTGGAAGTCGTGGTTCCCTTGCTCATGGCAGTTCCTTCCCTGAACACATGCAACGCCGCTTCAGGAGTTTTCAACTGTTCGAGAACCGGATGATCCTCATCCACCTCCTCATAGTTGTTCGCATATAATACCATATTCACGGGATATCCCTTTATTACGTTCTTGTAGGTGGTTACAGGCAGCACAATTCGCGCGTTCACCTGACCGGGATTCATAATAATCGATCGGTCAAGCTGCCCGAAGGCGTAACCGGGCTGCAGGTCATCCAGCCTTACAAATGCCCCTATCTCCGTGCCATAGCCCATTACATTTCCGTTCCTGTCAATCCCGAGAGACCCCATATCATCCGCTATAATCAATGTTTCTCTGATCTGCTCATCCCCGATTGTCCTGAGCGCCTCCAGGGTTTCGGATTTTCCCGCACCTGTGTCGCCGATAAGCAGCACAGTGCACAACCGGTCTCCTTTTGCCGCTATTCTGACCATGGCCCCATGATATGGCATCTTTCCCTGCTGCATGATTTTGATGTTATGCAGGGTAAGGGCCATCTTTTTAAGATACCCGAAATACCCGAACCGATCTTCGTTGGGACACGCGCCGACAAGCACATTATTCCCTGCATCATCATAGAACACGGTCGGAAGGGGCGCGAGCTGGTCCATAGAATTTCCAGGAACCCCATACATGTAGATCGCGTCTGCCGGGCGGTTTAAATATTCATCATCGGCCAGTTCAAAAAGGTTGCACAACGCAAGCCCCAGTTCAAGAAACTTCTCATGCACATATATGAGAATCAAGAGGGGGCCGACCTTTGCCGGATAGCACAGCCATTCATTCGATTTAACCTCAACCATATCCAGGGGATTGCTGCCGATTCTTTCAAACTTTCCTGTGCGCTTATTCATGGGCTGATTCAGCAGAAGAGGAGGATTGATCAACACCTGACGAATTACAGGTATCTCTTTTAACTGATTATAAGGTCCATCCGGCAGAGCAAGCCCCTTTGGCAGGGCTATAACTGCCATTTCGGCGCCTGCCCGCACCTGGCGATAGATGCTGGGGTGCTGGCCTGCAATATTCTCCTGTATGTCCCTGTATGCCTGCCGGACCAGATTGGTCAATGATTCAATTGTTGAATTAAAGGTCCTGTATGGACGTTTATCCAGGCGGTCTCCTGTTGAATCACAGACAATAAACCGGTCAAACTGCCTCCAGTAATTGTACAGACCCTCTACCAGGGCCTCTAATTGCAGAGGATTGGCAATGAACCTTTCACTTGATTCCACCAGCTTAGGAACGGCAGCAAGAGGCATTTTGCTCAGAATCTTTAATATTCTGATAAGCACCTGAATATCGGAATTGTCTATCTCCGCCGCTTTTTTGCCGAATACATGAAGAAGTGTGGCATCTTTGCGTTTAAGACTGTTTATGTAACGCACAGCGATTTCTGAAAACAACCCGCTTTCAAGCAGTTCCTCAGAGGTCTCGCACACCCTGTCACGCAACTGAATAATCACTTTGTTTTGAACAAATCTGAATGTTCCTTCAAAACCCATTTATTTCCTTCCATATCCTTCGTTAATAAACATGTTTTTCCATATTTTTTAAAATATCCATCAAAAATCAATAAAAATCTAATGTTTTTTCCTTTCAGGTTCATCTGTTTTATTTATCTGTCTATTTATTTTTCTAATTTCCGATTCCATATTTTTTATTTTTTCCTGAATTACGCCCAATGACTTTGCCTGTTCGTTAATCTGATTCATGGATTCAACCGCATAATCTGCTGAACGTTCCGCTGAGCCCGCCTTTTCGGCCGCCCTCATTGCGGCCCTGTGAGACGATTCCGCCGCCTTTTCCGAGTTTGCCGTTAAATTTGTCAGTTCATAGATTGTATTTGCCCATGAATAATTTAATTGTCTGAACTCATTCACGACATTTTGGGCCGTTGAACTCATAAGGTTTTCCGCTATCAGATCCCTGTCATTTTCAGATTCATTCAACAGGTATTTTATTTTATCCGAAACAATCTCTATATCATATTTTAATTCCTCAATTGTTTTTTTGTGTTTTTCCGCTGCCTTCACATTTTCGGAGAACACCTCCTGCAAACCCGGGTTATAGGATGCCTTAAACAATGCCATGTCATTATTCAATTCCGAATACTGATTCCCCGAGTATGCCTTTAATTGTTCAAATTCAAATCTAAGCTGCTGGTATTCGGATGTACTCACACAACTGCATAAAAAAAATAACAGGAACATAAAGGTGAAAAACAGTATATTCTTCATGGGACTTCTCCTTTTTACATTTATATACATATGCGTAAATAATATCTTCCCCGGCCTTTTTTAAAACACTATATTTCCAAAGACACCGGATAATTGATTTTGATCGATTTTCTATTTGAATTGGACAGCAGCAAAAGCCCAGCAAAGCAGGATATTTTTGATCTTGCAAGATAAAAATGTAAAAACATAAAAAGATCTCCGGAATAAAAAGACTCTGGAATTGAACGCCCATGAACAAGATGTATGATTCCAGTATCATTCTTCAAGGGCAGGAATTTAACCCCGCCTGCTGATGAGTCGCGCCCTTTATGTCGGCATTCCACAGGCAAATGTTGAAACATTTTTCTGTCTCAGTTCAATTTACCCTTTCCGCTGCGGCCTCTCCGCAACCAAAACTACTGAAAATATTATATCTATAACTACAGTGACTGACTTTGAGTTTTTTATTGACAAATAATTTTAAAACTATTTAATTTAGTCTTTTAAATTCAGCTTTTACTTCACTTATGCCCATTACAAAAGGAGGCTTGTTATCCATGAATAAAAAATCATATGTTCTAATCCTTATCCTTGCCCTGGCTGTTGTTAATGGCAACTGTGCTCCCAAAAGAGCTATTCAGGCGAATGTTGCTGATAAAGGTCCTGCTGTCACGGTTAATCCTCTGCCTGTGGCCGAACGTATCACTGTGGCCATTGCCAGGTTTTCCAATGAGACTCATTACGGGAGCGGTCTTTTCCGAGATGAATATGGGGATCGGATTGGAAAACAGGCCTCTGACAGTTTGGCTATGCAGCTTTTATCAACGCAACGATTCATTGTTGTTGAAAGGCAGGATCTGGGACATCTTAAGGCTGAAGCGGAACTGCGGGGAATTGAAAAAGAGCAATTTCGCAAACAATTAAAGGGGGTAGACGCCCTTATTATTGGATCTGTGGTAGAGCTGGGAAGAGACACTACAGGTAAGAGCTGGATGGTCGGGGCCTCTAAAACGCAACGGGCACGCGCTCGTGTTGTCTTGAGGATGGTTGATCCTTATACCGGAGAAACTTTTTACTCCACAGAAGGTACAGGGGAGGCATCTCTGAAATCTACGAGTACATTAGGCTTTGGCGGCCAGACCGGTTTTGATTCCACTCTTGAAGGCAAGGCAATCGATGCGGCGATTGTAAATATGATGAATAATGTAACTGCAACTCTGAATACTCACGGACGTATTTCCCAGTCGAGGTGATTTATGAAACAGATCCCTTCGTTTATTGCTCAATACGCCGGTCTTCGGTTAAAAGTGCTTCACGAAACCGTGATTGTTATATTTTGTATATTATTTTTTGGGGCCTGTGCCTCCAAGTCTCTTTATTACTGGGGTAATTATGAGGAATTTCTGTACACCAATAATCTGAAGTCCGATTCGGAGAAAGCCTTCAGCATATTATCAGAAACAGTCACCGAGTCTGAAAAATCACCGGCAAAAAAATTGGCGCCCGGGCTTTATGCTGAATATGGTTTCATGCTGTACAAACAGGGGAAAACCGATGAAGCGGTTTATTATTTCAGCAAGGAAAGAGACGCCTTTCCGGAATCAGAACCATTAATGAATAAACTAATTGCCCGCATAAAAGATCCGGAAACAATCAATAATCACCGGCCAATCCCGGAATTAGTTCCTGAATTCAGTCCTGAATCCGATGCCGTAGCTAAGGGAGGTGAAAAGTGAAGTATTCTCGAAGTATTCTCGTTCTGTTATTAAGTCTCTGGGTCTCCGGTTGTGCACATGAGTTCCAAAGCTATGATTATTCTGCCTTTAATGCTGAGAGGCCCCGATCTATCCTGATTGTCCCCATATCAAACGAATCGGTGGAACTGTATGCCGCTGATATGATGGTAACCAGTGTCTCCCAACCCCTGGGAGAAAGAGGTTATTATGTTTTCCCGGTTATGTTGACTGATGCCCTGCTTCGAGATCTCGGTTTGCCGGAGGCAGGCTTGATTCACCAGATGCCCCCGCAAAAATTTTATGAACATTTTGGCTGTGACGCGGTTTTATTCATTACAATCAAGGACTGGTCGTCTAAATATGTTGTCATTCAGAATATGAGATACATTAAGGCCAGGTATCTTCTCGTAAACGCCCATTCGGGAAATGTCCTTTGGGACCATACCCAGGAGCAGAGTCTGGGCTCTGGTGATGGCGGTGGGGGTCTTCTTAGCATGGTAATTTCAGCAGCAGTAGACAAGGTCATGACAGAAACATTTGACTCAGCATACCGTGGCGTCGCCAAGTTGACCAATTCTAACAGCTTTACACAAGCCGGTTTTGGTCTGCCTGCCGGACCATATAATCATATGCATGGAACGGATCAGAAATTTTATCCTGAAAAGTAATTTGATGCCCTGGCTCAAAAATTCACTCCGCTCAGTCATTCCGCGCCTGCCTGTGCTTCTCCACACGCAGACAGGGCTCAGACAGCGGAATCCACCTCAAGCCATCATTCCTGCGGGGAGAATGACGGCCTTTAGACTTTTACGATTTCATCAGACATTCGTCCCCGTTCTATTTCCTTCCGAATACGTCCCTTAGAATCTCGGTTATCCTTGCGGCAGGGTTTTCTCTTATATTTTTTTCTTCCTTTTCAATCATGTAAAAAATTCCGGTCAGTGCGTTTTCCGCCACATACTCATCAAGATCAAAATTCAGGGGGAGCGCCTCAATAAGGGGAATATTCCTGACCCTTGACTCTATATCCTGATATTTTTTGATTACACCTGTCTTTGACATAACAGAATGGACTTCAGGTTTAAAGATCTCCATTAGTTCATTAAAACTTTTTTCTTTAAAATAAAGAGTAGCTTCATTATCCCTGCCGTAAAGTATTTTTTTCGCGTCTGAAAAAGTCATTTCTTTCAGAGAATTTAACACTATCTTCTTTACAAGCGGCGTTGACTTTTCTGCCGCGGTATTAATGCTCTTTTCAAAAGAGTCGAAATAAAATCCCAGACCAACTTTCCTTGCACCCTCTTCTATCTTTTTTATTGGACCAGGAAGCGGAATTTTTACTTCAGGGTTGTTTAAAAACCCGCCTTCACGGGAAAGCGTATTGACTGCATTCTCCATGCCTGTTTTTAAGGCCTCTTTAAGTCCCTCAATTATTCTTCCTTCTGTCAGAGAGACAGGGGCCTCGTTTCCACTCAGGCTCCCCTTGACGTTCCTTAAAATATCGGAAGACTGGACGGTTAAACAGGATGGAAGAGTCAGAAACACCAAAGCAACTATAAAGACCGGTAACATAATCTTTCTCATAGCCGGCTCCTTAATTAAAGTTATTTTGTTTATTGTCATCAGTACCATTCAATTTTTTTCGTGTCTTTCGTGCGATTCGCAGTTCATGGTTTTAAAATGTGTTAAAAAACAGGGGTCTGGATTTGTCAAGAGTCCAGACCCCTGTTTTTTAAATGTGAAACGCTAAAACCCATATCTTACTGTAAGAAGAAAATTATTATTATGTGAGTCATCCATATCTATCGCGTTACCGGCAACATCATCCATTTTCCGATTCGAAGTCGCATAGTACCTATATCCAAGGTCTGTTGTAATATTTTTATATATTCTGAATCCCACACCCACGCCGGCCTGATATGCAAACATCCATTCATCATCATCAATAAGCTCCCGCTTTGTAATTATCGGATTCGGCATAATCGGATATGTATTTACTGAAAAATCCTTAACTGAAGCCTGCGCCGCGCCGATTCCTCCACCCAGGTAGAAACTTAACCGCCTTCCGGAAAAAATATCATACCATGCATTGGCCATTAACGACAGGCTCCTTATCTTCCCTTCTCCCCCGGAAACTCCTAAGCCCAGGGCATTATTATATCTCACACTGGCATCATCTATATCGCTCTTTCTATAGGCGGCTTCACCTTCCAACCTTAATTTTTCCAATACATACAAACCCCCTCCGATATGCATCGAAAAGCCTGAATCGGTTTCTGTTCTGACACCTATATCGCTGAAATATAAAGGGACATCAATTTCTTCTCTTGGGCTGTCAATGCCGTAACCAACAAAAATATACGCTCTGCCGGAATCTTTATCCGAAGCCTCTGCTGTAAAAGGCAAAACAAAAAATCCTAATAAAAATATAATGATTGCTTTTTTCATCATTTACCTCCTTTTAAGATTGTTTACATACACCGCATCTTTCACAATTACCTAAATCACATATATCAGACTCTTTTCCCTTCATGGCAATTCTATATTCCTTTAAAAGAAATTCCTTTTTAATCCCGTTTTTTATGAAATCCCAGGGCAGCATCTCATTCGGTTCCCTGGGTCGGTGGACAAAGAAATCCGGATTAAGGCCGGAATCACGAAATGCCCTTGAAAAATTGCCGCCATATTCATGCGCCTTGACGAGAATCATCCCAACCCTTCTGTCTCCCATTGACAACAGTGCCTGAAAATAGCTCCACTTGGGCACATCAAAGGTTATCGACACACCGCCTTCCTTTGAAAACGACTTCTTGAGCCACTTCTGTTTTTCCTTCAGTGACTTTATACTCTCCATTCCGCACCATTGAAATGGGGTAAATGCCTTTGGTACAAAACAGTTTACGCTCAGTCTTATATGTCCGATCCTTCCTCGTGATCTGGATTCCTTTATAACGCTGTGCCTGATTTTTCTGACAAGATCAAGAATCCCCCTGACATCTTCCATTGTCTCAGTTGGAAGGCCTATAAGAAAATAGAGCTTTAGTGAAAAGTCCCCTGCCCGTGCTATCATATTTACTGCGCTTATGATCTGGTCCTGAGTCATATGCTTGTTTATGACCCTTCTCAGTCTCTCTGTTCCTGCTTCAGGCGCTATCGCCAGGTGTTTCTGTCCTGTTTTTTTTAAAAGATCGAGAATTCTCTCATTAAGAAGGTCCGCCCTGAGTGAAGAAACAGAAAATTTGCCGCCCTTCTCAAGTATATGAGCAAAGATATCCTCAATCCCCGGAGTATCCAGTATCGAAGCGCTTAAAAGGCCGAACTGCCTGCACTCATCAATCGAATTATCCACACATTCATTAATGGCCTCCTTATTATGCACCCTGGGAGGCCGATAGACGAATCCCGCTGCGCAGAACCTGCATGAACGGCCGCAGCCCCTTCCGACCTCTATCAATAACCGGTTTGAGAATTCTGTCTCAGGCGTAAGGATCACGGATCTGTTTATCTTCAGATCATTCCCCCTGCATTTCGCCGGTATTACATTAAGGTCAAATCCTTCTGCCAGGCTTTCCCTGGATGAGATGGTCCCGTCACACGTATAATGGACATCATACAGAGACGGCACATAAACCGAACCGCATTTTCCGGCCGCCTTTTTAAACATATCGCTTTTATTGCTGTTTCTGCTTCGGCAATCCTTAAAAATATCAATAAATTCATTAAGGCAGTTTTCCGCTTCGCCAAGAAGGAACAGATCAAAAAAGTCCGCTATAGGTTCGGGATTAAGAAATGACGTAATGCCGCCCGCCATGACCACAGGATGATGTTCATCTCTTTTTTCCCTGATAAAAGGGATCCCCGCCATATCAAGCATCTTAAGAATGTTGGGGTAGTCGTTTTCAAATGAAAGGGAAAAAGCTATTATATCAAACCTGGATAAAGGGGCCTGGGATTCCAGGGAAAGTAGGCCTTTTCCTGCCCCAAGACGGAGGGACAATTCCTGATCTTCGGGCAGGAAGGCCCTTTCGGCGATAATATCATCACGCCGGTTCAGCAGATCATATACTGTCTGAAATCCCAGATTTGACATGCCCGTTCGGTAACAGTTGGGATATACAAGGGCTATTGATAACCTGCCACCCCAGTCTTTACCTATTGTCCCTTTCTCCATGGCAAGTTTTGCCCTGTGAAGGGAGACAATTTTATCGGACATATTCTTATCTCGTTTAATCGGCCTTTGCCCTTAAAAAGGCCGGATAATCAAGATCATCCTTGAAAAATGCCTTCTTAAAAAACCCTTTTCGCGGTTCCTGAGGCTCGGCTTCATCCACAGGCTCTGTTGTTTCTTTCATCATCATTTTTCTCTGATAAGCAGGGATATCATACTCATCAAGGCCTTCACCTTTTACTTTTACGGTCCAGGTATCCTTGGCCTCTTCCGGAGTAACGTCTCTGAGCCTCACAACCTTTTTATACTGTTCTTTATCTATACCGGTTGCAATAACTGTTATCTGTACCTCACCTTCCATGTCATCCCTAAAGACAACTCCCCAGAAAATTTCAGCGTCTTCTGCTACTTGACCCTTGATATAATTGCTTGCCGAGTCGATCTCATCCATTGTTATATCAGGAGGCGCCGTGATATTCATTAGAAGTCCTTTGGCCCCGCTTATGGAGATATCTTCAAGGAGCGGACTGTTGACTGCCTTCTGGGCTGCCTCAGACGCCCTGTTATCGCCCCCTGCCCGTCCGGTTCCCATTATCGCGGTTCCCATCTCGGACATGACCTTTTTCACATCAGCAAAATCAAGGTTAATAAATCCACTGCTCATAATAAGATCCGATATGCCTCTTACTGCGTTGAGGAGTACGTCATCCGCCTTGGTGATCAGGTCCTTGAACATTGCATTTCTTTCACCGATCGACTTTAAGCGTTCATTTGGAATGATGATCAGGGTGTCCACATCTTTTTTAAGCCTGTCAATGCCGGCCAGCGCCTTGTTCATCCTCTTTGTCCCTTCAAATGCGAAAGGCTTGGTTACAACAGCCACTGTAAGCGCTCCGCTTTCCTTGCATTCACGGGCTATAACCGGAGACGCTCCGGTTCCGGTTCCTCCGCCCATGCCGGCTGTAATAAAGACCATGTCTGCCCCTGTTACAGCGTCTTTTATGTCATTAATACTCTCCTCCGCCGCGAGCCTGCCGACTTCAGGATCCGCCCCGGAACCAAGCCCCCTTGTTATATCTGCTCCGAGCTGCAGCCTGTTTTCACATGCCGAACGCTCCAGATCCTGGCTATCCGTGTTTGCAGTAATAAATTCAACCCCCTTTAGGTCGGCGGCAATCATATTGTTTATGGCATTACCGCCTCCGCCTCCGATGCCGATTACCTTTATCTTGGCATCATAATTTTCTCTCTTGTCCACAAATTCAAACCTCATGATGTCCCTCCTTCATATCTTGCCTTTACAGGCCGTTTATAATATACGTATTTTTAAACAACCTCTTTAAACCATTTTTTCATTTGATCCATTACCTTGCTGAATATATTTGCGTCCCTGATCCTGAATTTTTTGCTGCCGCGATTCCTTTTTACCCCGTAAAGCACCAGCCCTACTGCTGTCGCGTACATTGGTTTATTGACTACCTCCACAAGACCGCCTATGCGGGTAGGATACCCTATTCTACACGGCACATTAAATATCTGTTCGGCAATCTCAGTTACCCCGGTCAGTTCGGATGATCCCCCTGTAATTACAATCCCGGAATTGACACTGTCTTCAAATCCGGAACGTATCAGCTCGTTCTGTATAAGCGCAAATATCTCTTCCACCCTTGGTTCCAGGATCTCTCCTATAATCTGCCTGGGCAGAACCCTGGGCTTTCTGCCGGCCACTCCGGGCACTTCAATAGTCTCATCCTTTCCTATCATAGATGTCAGGGCGCACCCGTATTTCATCTTTATCTTTTCCGCTTCAAGGGTAGGCGTCCTTATCCCGATGGAGATATCATGGGTCAGATTATCTCCGCCAAGGGCCAGCACCGATGTATGTTTTATGGCCCCCTTTGAAAAGACAGCCATATCCGTTGTTCCGCCGCCAAAATCGATGAGCGCCACTCCGAGATTGCGTTCTTCATCGTTAAGCACCGCTTCACTGGAGGCAAGTGATTCAAGAACGATATCATACACATCAAGACCGGCCCTGTTAGCGCATTTGATAATATTCTGGGCCGATGTAACGGCCCCGGTGACAATATGTATTTTCGCCTCCATCCTTACACCGGACATGCCAAGGGGGTCCATGATGCCATCCTGCTCATCGACGATAAATTCCTGCTCAAGCACATGTATTACTTCCCTGTCCATGGGTATTGCAACAGCGCTCGCGGCCTCTATAACCCTTTCTATGTCTTTTTTCGTGACCTCCCTCTCCTTGAGGGCAATCACTCCATGACTGTTGAAGCCCTTTATATGACCGCCGGCTATTCCGGCGTAAACAGAACTTATCTCGCATCCGGCCATGGTTTCAGCCTCTTCAATGGCCTCCTTAATGGAATTGACAGTCTTTTCAATATTGATCACCACCCCCTTTCTTAAACCTTCGGAAGGGTGGCTGCCGATTCCAATA
>CAZJOB010000088.1:0-11035 GCA_964547435.1 uncultured Desulfatiglans sp.
CACCCCCAATTGCCCCGAATTTTCCTATTTATCACTCCGAATAGCGAAAGTCGGGCTAATGATAGCCATTCACGTCGCCAAGAGTCCGGAGATAATTGAGTTGGCCAAAAGATTTAATAGTGCAATTGAAATGGATCACGTACAGCTCTATTCGGCACTGGAAGAGGTTCAGCGGGAACAGCTTTACCTGAAATGCCGCTCAATCTCAGACTTTCCAAAAGTTGTCGTCTCTGTCTTTCGTGGATCGACAATAGACAAGCAATTGACGTCAATTGAACAATACAAAATGGATGTTGAGATTTGTCGCGTAGGCTATTCTCGCCTCTATTCTGTTTGGGAAAATGAGAGCAGAATAGAAGGTTCACTTTAAAAGGCGTAATGGCACTGCCCAACAAACAAAGGATTAGTAACCGAATTTGAAGAACGAAAGCTCGGTACTAATCCATGGTTCAAGAAGCTGGAGGACATAGGGGAAAAGGGGGAATAAGGGTTTGGAATCACATGAGATAAAAAGGCGGCGGTTTCAAATGACCTGACTCGCAAAGGGATTGTGACCAATAAGCGTTATTTTGGTTAAATATCTGGATTAACACGAATAATTTCTAACATTTAGATTCTTTATCATGACAATAAAAAAGGTGAAATCTACCGAATGTGAACCTGAAAACGATGATGATGAATATGACTCTGAGTTTTCTGTAGAGGAACATCATCCTGTAGCGCCTCCATCAGGACGGCTGATTGTAAAAAGGGGAGGGCACAGCATTACCAGGCAGATTCCAAAGCCGGTAGTCCTGATAGACACACGTGAAAAAACTCCTTTAAATTTGAGCAGGCTTAAGAACTGGATTGCCGGAGAAAAAAGAATGGCGCTAAAGGCAGGCGATTACAGTGTGGAGGGCATGGAAAAGCTGCTGATCCTGGAGCGTAAAACCCTTACGGATCTGATAACAACCCTGATCCAGGAACGCGCCAGATTTTTCAGACAATGTGAGAAGATGGCAAAGTATCGTTGGAAGGGACTGCTGGTTGAGGCAAGCTATGAAGATGTCAAGACAACATATGATCCTGATATATATAACACATCAGCGCATCCGAATGCTGTTTCAGGTACGCTCGATGCCCTTGAGGCTCGTTACGGCATACCTGTAATATATACCTCAATTTACCGGCCGTTGGCGGAAGAGAAGGCGGCGAGTTGGCTTTCAAAGCATTTCACATACTGGTACCTGGAAGAAAACGGATTTGGAAGGGTTCTTCAGGAAGGGGATCTGTAAAAGGCAGCAGGAGTGGAATATAGTCTTGAATTTCTAATATAAAAACGTGATAACGTCCAGAAAGAAACAAAATAACTTGACAGTCAAAGAATGATCTGGTGGTGAAGGTTGTCATTATGCCAAGATAATCCAGATTAGACGCCCCTGGGGTATTACATCATGTAATGATCAGAGGTATAGAACGAAAAAGAATATTCAGTGATGATGAAGACAGGGATAATCTTATTGAAAGACTAATAACTTAGAAAATTAAGGACGCCCCGGTTTACGATTGATTTTCAGGAGGGGTTTAATATCGGTCCTGTTCAGCAATGAAAAACGCGAAGAGCGGGGAATGCGCCTTCGCGTTTTTTTGTGCCTTAAAACCCAGGATGCTGCCGATATGCCTGGTATTCTTATCTGACTGAAAACTTATGAATGGTGGTTGTCCTGTATGTCTCGCCCGGATTTAAAACAACCGAAGGAAATTCAGGCCTGTTTGGCGAATCAGGGTAATGCTGCGTTTCAAGGCAGAATCCGCTGCGTAAACCATAGGGCTTGCCGCTTTTTCCGGTAATGCCGCCGTCCAGAAAATTACCGCTGTAGAACTGAATCCCCGGTTCTGTTGTATAGATTTCCATAAATCTTCCGCTGACCGGTTCATAAACCGTTGCAGCAAGGGAGGGATTATCTTTGTCGTATGAATTCAATACCCAGTTATGGTCATAGCCCCTGCCCAATTTAAGCTGCTCATAGTCCGATTCAATTCTCTCTCCTATGGAAACAGGCTTTCTGAAATCCATGGGTGTATTTTCAACAGACCAGAATATGCCTGTTGTTATCAAACCCTGGGCCACCGGCGTAAATGCACTGGCATTAAGCATCAACTGATGATCAAGGATATCTCCCGAACCTTCGCCGGCAAGATTCCAGTATGTGTGATTGGTAAGGTTTACAACGGTCGGTTTATCTGTTGTTGCTGTGTAATCAATGCGTAATGAATTGTCATTTCCAAGGGTATAAATAACTGTTGCATTCAGGTTTCCGGGAAAACCCTCTTCCCCGTCCTTACTCATATAGGTAAGTTTCAGTGACTGACCATCTTTTTTGTTAATGGGTTCAGTTCTCCAAAGGACCTTGTCAAAACCCTTTATTCCACCATGCAGGCTGTTAATCCCATCATTTTTTGCCAGGGTGTATTCCTCTCCATTCAGGGCAAATTTCGCGTTTCCGATACGATTGCCGTACCGGCCTATAACAGCCCCGAAATAGGGATTATTTTTTAAATAATCCTGAAGAGCATTATACCCGAGCGCAACATCGTCAAACTTGCCATTTTTATCCGGCAACAGGATGGAGGTGACAATGCCTCCATAGTTGGTGATCTTTATCTCAATGTCATTAATGTTTTTCAATGTATAAATATCCACTTTTTCCCCCTCAAATTCGCCAAAAGATTCTCTTAGGATGGTTATTTCCTCTGTATCGCCCGTTTCGGGAGGTGTTGTTTTTTCACATCCGAAAGTAAAAATAAAAGTTAAAAGGCATGACAGAAGGATAAAAAGACGAATATAATTTTTCATAATAATCTCCTTTTTTGATTTTGTTACTCGTCATTTCGTCTGAAAAGCGACATCTTTCCTGATCGGGCATTCTTTGAAAAAGATATCTCCCGATGATTTACACACATTGCATTTATACTACTTCTTGTGACAGGATTACAACCGGTATAAAATTAAATCATTTTTCCGGCTTAATTTTTGAAAATCCGGTTTTTATCTCAAGAGGGTCTGCAATGTACATATATTTATCATCCTCTTTATTATATGCCGGCCATTGAATTATTCCTTCCACATTTGGGTCTCCTGTCCGGGCAAACCGGGTCCACATTCTCATCATTGCTTCCGAGACCAGCCTGTCAGCATCAGTGAGCCCTGGATCATTCGCGTCCTTTGCGCCCGAATCTTTGGCAAGGCCATACATGAGAGGCCACCATCCGCTTCTGTTGTCATAGTCTCCGAACACATACAGGACTTCCATGGCGTGCGTTGATACTGCACCGGCTGCCCTCCACTTGCTGGGAACCTGATCAAATATGGCTGCATAACTCTTTATGCCCGCCTTATTCTGGAATTCATGCATGTTCACATAGGCCGGGATAAGCTGAGGCAGCAATAATCCTCCGGGGCCGGTTATTTCGCCCAGGTTGGCTATGGTAATTAAGGGCACTGCGTTAAAATTCTCTGACTCAAAAAGTTCAAGCGGCGATTTCGGCAAAAACCATCCGTCAATAGCAGCATCGTCCAGGCCGATTCTCATTCTGTCTCCCTGCATCTCCTTCATGATGGCAGCCCTTGCCTCCATGACCTTCTCAAAGGGAAGCGACCTTGCAGCCTTAAGGGGATCATCCTCCTTATCAACACCCAGTTTTCTAAATAATCCGGTGCCCAGTTCTTCCATTTCTTTCAGTTCTCTACCATTTAGAAACCCGCCTATCGAGGTGCCGCTCTCGCAGATCGCCCTGTGAAACAGGCCTTTTGCCATAGGGGATGCCATAAGGGTAGAGACCTTTGACCCGCCACCCGATTCTCCGAAGATGGTAACATTACCAGGATCTCCGCCGAATACGAATATGTTTCTCCTGACCCACTTCAGGGCTGCTATCATATCCAGAAACATGTAGTTTCCTGATGAATTATTGGGTGATTCCGCTGTTAATAAAGGATGGGCGAGCAGTCCGAAGGTGTTGAGTCTCATTGTAACATTAACGAGCACCACACCATGCTGGGGCAGGCGATGCAGATTGCAGAGATTATCATTGCCTGAACCTGAAGAGTATCCTCCTCCGTGCAGCCAGACCATTACGGGCAGAGATTCTCCCACTGTCTTTGCCGGTGTCATAACATTAAGATAGAGGCAGTCTTCGCTTTGCGGCTCCTGCTCAAGACCGGGCATTTGAGACTGCGGAGGGGTCATGGTAAATTCAGTACATGGAAGTATTTCCTTCCAAGGCGCAGCCGGTTGAGGAGGTTTCCATCTCAGATCACCAACAGGAGGCGCTGCATAGGGTATGCCCCTGTAGGCCCTTACAGGATTATCAACATCACCAATTAAAGTACCTGAGATGTAACCTGTTTCTATCTTCAGGGGATCGGATAGAGGTGCAGGTGCGGAGGTCTGTTCTATCCTTTCTTCCTCTTGCGTACAGCCTGGCATAACTACTGCCATTGACACGAAAACGAATAGAAATATTCGTAATTTTTTAAAAACCATTTTATCCTCCTTATTTTTATCTGGTAATGAATCCTTCACATTTTACCCATTTCAGAAAAAGATCAGGCCAGTTATCACTTGGTAATCCCTGTTTTTTAATGCCAAATGGCCCTGTGCCTTTTGAAAATACATGAAGCTCAGCGGATCTGCCAGCTTCGTTCCATACTTTATAGAGCGCCACGCAGCCCATTGACACGGGTTTGTGATCAGCCGCCACGGCAATAAACAAAGGAGGCGCGTTAGCGGGCACATGTACGTCAAACATAGAAGGCCCATAAAGGCTTACCACAAAATCGGGCCGCCCTTCCGGGTCATCCGCAAGGGCGGCCCCGACTGCCACTCCCCCTCCCGCTGAAAAGCCCATCATACCGATTTTTAAAGGATCAACATGCCACTTTCCGGCATTCCTGCGAACCAGACGAACAGCCTGCTGCCCGTCTGAAATTGCACATCGAATCACATTGTTCAGTTCATGATTGTCTGGCGCAGGGTTCGCATTGGCGTATTCTAATGGCAACCTGATCTCGGAAACCGGCCTTTGAGGCATTCCCATGCCTTTGGAATCACCGGTTTTATATAACCGGTATTTAAGAACAAAGGCGGCAAAACCTTGTTCAGTCAACCATTTGGCAACATCTTTTCCCTCTCCATCCAGGCTCAGCATGCGAAATGCCCCGCCGGGACAGACAATGACAGCCGCACCATTTGAAGCGGATGGATCAGGGAGATATACAGTTATTGTCGGATCAACAACATTCTGCACAATTGACCCTCCGCCCGGAAAGGATGTAGTTTTTTCCTGATGATCCCATGTCTCGGATCCCGGCGCCTTTCCTTCCCACAGGGGGACTGTTTCCCGGGCATAGGTTGAAGTGATAATGGCGGGCATAAAAAATATAGTCAGGAAAATGGTAAAAAATATTTTGCAGGGGTGTCTAAAAACAAAAATAATTGATCTCATATTTTCCTGTTTAATCATTTGTATACACCTTCAGATTCAAAATGCTCAAAATGATGGGGTGTAATCCTTCGTCGCTAAAGCTATTGCAGGACGAGAACCTCACCCTTTATTTTAAATGCCTGTCGTAGGGTGGCATTTTATATGCCACCACAAAAAGCTGATAGCTGACTGCTGATCCGCCTTCGTTTGCAACTATGGCGGGACAGGCCGCTGAAAGCTATTTTCAATTCTTCGTCTCAATCCGCCATTCCTTGTCCTTACACAAACCAAAATCATCGCCTTTGAACATCAAAGCTGCCTTTCCATCGCCATTAAGCTGCCATTTTAACTGTATTAACAATGTTATTGAACCGATATTGTTACCACTTTCAAATCCTTTGAGTCAGAACTGTTACCATAATACACTTCATATTCCCCTGCATTCACAGCCATTTTCCTCTGCTCCCGATTATAAAATTCAAATGACGAAGGCGGAAGGTCGATTTCAACCTGTACTGTTTTCCCGGATTCGATATCCACACGCTTAAAACCGCGCAGGGTCTTAATAGGCCCTTCATTATCATTGGCCTTCCGGACATACACCTGAACAACCTCTGTGCCGTCACGTTTGCCTGTGTTTTTTACAGGTACAGTCAGCCGGATGGTTTCATCAGCCTTTATTGTTGCTCTGTTTACACTGGCCGGGCTGATTTTAAACCTGGTATAGCTTAATCCATATCCGAATGGAAAAAGCGCATCGTCCATATACCGGTATGTCCGGCCTTTCATGGAATAATCTTCAAAGTCCTTGATCTGATCCGAACTTTTATAAAAGGTAACCGGAAGTTTTCCTGATGGATTATAATCGCCGAAGAGCACATCAGCAACCGCCTGTCCGCCGGATTCGCCTGGATACCAGGCCTGTAGAATAGCATCACAGGTTCCGGTTTCAGTGGTCAGGGCGATGGCTGAACCAGAACAGTTCACAAAAACAACCTTTTTTCCTGCCTCTTTTAATGCCTTCAGGCAATTGCGCTGCACCATGGGAAGCTCGATGTCGGTGCGGTCTCCCCCCTTGAAACCGGGATATGAAACCGGCATCTCTTCGCCTTCGAGGTTGCCAGAAAGTCCGCCTACAAAAACCACCTGATCAATACCCTCAAGCTTTTTGATAAGACCGCTATAGTCCATATCGACCTCTTTTCCAAAGTCGAATTCGATATTTGCCTGCCAGTTGTTCTGCTGTGCATAGCGGATTTCAATCCTGTATTTTTTGCCCTTTTCTACCTTAAAAGGAATCCTTGCCGGAAGAGTCCGCCAGTTGCTGTATTTTGTCAGGGATTCACCATTGATTAAAAGCTCAAATGATCCTGTTGCCCCGCATTTGAAGACAATCTCTTCGGTAACTAACGGGGTGAATTCCGTTTCATACCCGGCAGAAAAACCTTCCAGTTTTACCCCTGAGGCAAATTCATGCTGCCCGGCTGTCGTAAGTTTAATGGGGTTTTCAATCTGCTGTGTGATAACAATTTCTCCTTTAAGGTCAGGGTTGTTCCAGTAGGTGGCCTTGAAACCCTGTTTGCCATCAAATGAACATTGCTCGAAATAGCTTTGGGTAACCTTGTCTTCAACCAGATCGCAGCCTTTGTCATATAAAATATTGCCGGGTGAAAGCTTTGATCCAATACCCTCAAGAACTGTAATTGTTCTTATGGGGGTACCATTATAATTCCCCCATAGCACTTGTTTATCATTGGCGTTGGGACCGATAACAGCCATTTTTCTGATGGACTTTTTTAAAGGGAGAATATTGTCTTTATTCTGAAGAAGCGTCATTGTCTCACGGGCCATATCAAGGGCAAGTTCCCGGTGTTCTTCATTGTTAACGACTGACATGGGAATCCTGGTCCAGGGCACCAGTTCATCATCGTCCATCTCACCAAGGTCGAATCGCCCTGTCAGCACACGCACCAATCGCATGTCAATCTCTTCCTCTGTGATGAGCCCCTTTTCAACAGCTTCAGGCAGTTTTTTAAAGTTATGACTCATCCATTGGCATTCTACATCTGTCCCTGCCAGAACACCTTTGACAGAAGCGTGAACAGCATCGGATGAAACCTTATGGCTTCTGTAAAAATCGTCTATGGCCCCGCAATCGGAAACAACAACATATTTGAATCCCCAGTCTTCACGTAAAATTTTCTGAAGCAGTCGTTCGTTACCGCAACAGGGCTCATCATCCAGACGCTGATACGCACACATTACCTGGCGGACATCTGCCTCCTGAACCAGGGCCTTGAATGCAGGCAGATAGGTTTCATGGAGGTCTTCGGGATCGACATTGGTGAGGTTCAGGGAGTGGCGGCTCCATTCCGGCCCTGAATGAACCGCATAGTGCTTGGCGCAGGCCAGCAGTTTACGGTATCTGGCATCGGCTGGACCCTGTAGGCCTCTCACAACCGAAACGCCCATCCTGGACATAAGATAGGGGTCTTCTCCATATGTTTCCTGGCCGCGTCCCCAGCGGGGGTCTCGAAAGATATTAACATTGGGGGTCCATACCGAGAGGCTCAAAAACCGCCGGTTTTCCAGACCCTTTTGTTGGGACTCATTATATTTGGCCCTGGTTTCGTCAGAAACAGCGTTGAATATTTTATAGACAAGTTCATGGTCAAAGGAAGCAGCCATGCCGATAGGCTCCGGGAAAACAGTGACATTACTGTTATTTGCCAGGCCATGCAGGGCCTCGCTCCACCAGTTGAATTTTTTTATGCCAAGGCGGGGAACAGCATCCGATACGTCGCACATCAGAGCAGCCTTTTCTTCAATGGTTAACCGTGAAATCAGATCTCTGGCCCGTTCTTCGGAGCTTAAATCAGGATTCTGGAAAGGCAATGCTTGTCCAAATGAGTTTATTGAAAAAAATAAACAAATGATATTTATAAATAATATTTTCATTTACCCTTTGCCCTCTGCGCTTTGCGAATAAGCGTTATTGTACCCTGTAAACACTAATAATCACGAAAGGATTGTCTTTTGGCATTTCCTTTGGCATTGATAAGGTGCCCAGAAAGATAGCGTGATTGAGCCATGCATGTTTGCTGTCAGAGGGCGCCTCAAAGTCTATTACTGAGCGGGTATAGGGCGGTTTACCATCCTTTGACATGTGCATAAGGACACGGTTTTGTACCTGAATAAGCGCGCCGTCATTTGTCTTGAGTGTATACCTTGCATAAAGTTCCACGTCGCCATCGGGTCTGGTAAGCTGCCAGTCAGCGCCGCCCGGAAGGACCTCGCCTTCGATATTCAGGCCTTTAAATGTGCCTCCGGTAATAGGGATGATCCGGCGCTCACCATACTTGCTTTTTCCGAAATTAAGCAGACCTCCAATAGTCACATTGGCGTCAAATACATGTTCTGCATGAAGCATTTTAATTTCGGTACCCTCTATGTTTTTTTCTGTGTCTGATGCAAAGGATAACGGGATGAACAGAAATAAACAGATAATAGCAGCCATAATAAAAAAGACTTTCATAAATTACCTCCTGATTTGATATCTCAGTTGTATTACCTAAATTCTAAATTAGTCACTAAAAATTACTGCATGCATTCGTAGGATTCAGCCATGTCAACCGGCCCTCCCTTATACTTCGGGTATTCAGGATAGGAACACATCGGCAGACTCCTGTTGCCCCCTGTAACCTTGACCGACATGGGAGGGGCAATTCCTTTTTCAACCCAGTCAATCAGAAGGTTGAGCCGGTCAAAACCAGTTGGTATTGGTTCAGCCGGAATCGATTCCCCATCTCCATTCATGATGTAACTTGTCCCCATAAGGCCGTGGTTTGCCTGTGGAAGAACAAAAAACCGGGCAAATGTATTTACTGTCTTTTTACCCATTTTATCTATGACAGACTGATAGTAATCCAACTGTGCGCCGGGAGAAGCAAGTGTATCATTTGTACCTATGGCAACTATCATCTTTCCCCCGCGTTTATTAAAAGCGCTAAGATCCGGATCGGTCGAGTCCAGAATGGCTGAAATCTCCTTTCTCCTGTTATTGAATTCACCGCCTTCAATATAGTCGAGAGGGTTGGCATCCAAATTCTGCATTAAAAAACCGGTGACTCCCAGTACGCCCAGGTGATTGTGTACAGGTGCGCTTTCATCAGCTCCTTCCTGACTTCTATACCTTCGGGGTTCTATAAGCCCGCTGCCGGATGGGTCGGTATTAGGCAGCCACATGCCGAATGATGTTACGTTATTCGCCAGCGGGGTTGCAAACTGATATCTGCTATAGACAAAGTTCAGGGTATCAATCTGACCATCTGTAAGGCATGCGTTAATGCCGGTATTCGAAGGATTTGGATCAATATTGTCCGGGCATCTTTTTGCTTTCCATGGATCCCTTTCCGGCGCTCCCAGTTTGATATCAAATATTTCTCTGCATGCCATGTAATTGTTGATAATACCATCGGAAAGCCCGTCCAGTTTATCACATTGGCGTATGAACTCACCCGCAATGGCATTTGTCTTGGCCGGGATTACCCAGTTTTTAATGGGTTTCTCCTGAATTCTGATCAGTTCGGGGGCCAGCATAAGGGAAGAAAAGTTTACAATAGGAACATTTGCTGCGATCCCGTTATAATCATCAGGATATCTTTGGGCTACTGTAAGAGCTTCCCTGCCTCCCTGAGACCCCCCGAAAAAATAATTAAACAGGGGTTTCTCTCCATAGGCCCTTTCAATAAGCACCATGGCGGCATCATGGGTTTTTTTCAACTGCATGTACCCAAGATTTTTAATTGCCTCATCATTTAATGTCCAGTCATTAGGATTTCCCGGAACCCGACTATTTTGTGCCGGTTTTTTTGAAAAACCCGGCATTGGACCCATCTGATGGCCGGAATCACTGCCATAGGTGGCAAATCCAAGGCCTATAAGGGTTGTTCCTGAAGTCATATCCGTACCTGCCAACAGGTTCGGAATAAACCCGTTCATACCTGCTCCCCCCAACTGTGAAGAACGATGTCTCCATGAAGAGGGAAGCACAACGCGAAAATTGATGGGTCTGGCATTGGGTTCTTTTGAAACAGGGGCCATGGAACCGTCCACACTGCAATAATCCGGATTTGGCCCATTTGCCTTTGTCCAGACCGGAAGATTCAGAGTTATACCGGAGACCGGCTCGCCCAGGGCTGAAACAGGTATTGAGGTCCCCAGCTTTTCAGGAGTGCAATCCGCTTCGGTTATTATTATAGCTTTTCGTGGTGTCCTGTGACGATCAAAAAAATTGAATATACCTGGCAGCACAAGAGGAATCATTCCTCCGTGATCAGCATCCACTTCCATGTACTCTATTTTAAAACCGCGCTCTTTCATCCAGGCCAGCATGGCCCTGCTTCCAATAAGAGACGGTGCGGCGCCTGTACCTTCTGTCATGAAAACAGGCATTTGCCTTAAGTTGTCCCAGGGGTAGTTTTTTTCATCTACAAAAGGACCGGATAATGGAGCGATTGCAGTAAAGTATTGGGCATATTTGGCTCCGAGATACCATGTGCCACCG